>CAXBFT010000011.1:0-19255 GCA_963974945.1 uncultured Alphaproteobacteria bacterium | reverse complement strand
GAGGTAGAGCAGGCGGCGTTTTCACCGTCAAATGTTGTGCCGGGGATTGGTTTTTCACCTGATAAAATGCTGCAAGCGCGGGTGTTTTCTTATGCTGATGCCCATCGTTATCGTCTTGGAACGCATTATGAAGCTTTGCCCGTCAACGCCCCAAAATGCCCCGTCCATCATTATCATAAGGACGGAAGCATGCGGTTTTTTGAGCAAAAGACAGGAAATGTCGATGCATATTATGAGCCTAATAGCTTTGGCGGCGCAGCGGAAGACCCTGCAATTGCAGAGCCTGCCTTGAAAATATCGGGGGATGCGGATCGTTATAATCACCGCGAAGGTAATGATGATTATACGCAGGCAGGGGATTTATTCCGCCTGTTTGATGATGCACAAAAACAGCGCCTGTTCAGTAATATAGCCGCGGCAATGCAGGGTGTTCCGCAAGAGATTATCGATCGTCAACTTACGCATTTTGATAAGGCCGACCCCGCATATGGGGATGGGGTGCGTAAGGCACTGGCCGGTTAGGACCTCATTTTATTCCCTATAAATGTTAAAAGCAGCCCGAATGATGGGCTGTTTTTTTGTATTGAGTGGTAAAAACGAATTTAATGGCCATTATCTATCGTTTTTATCGATAAATAATAAAGGAATTTATCGTTGGATTTGAAGGGGGAATCTGTGCATGCTGCGAGGCATAAACAAAATGTTTAAAACACAAAATTAAATGGAGAATTATTATGATGCTAGGCATTGGCGATACAGTTGAAGAATTTGAAATCACAGGCGTAAAGCCCGGCTTTAACAAGCATGAAGAAAATGGCGAAAGCGCGTTTGAAACAATCACTGAAAAAAGCTTTGAAGGTAAATGGAAAGTTGTTTTCTTTTATCCAAAAGATTTCACATTCGTATGCCCGACAGAAATCGTTGAATTCGCCAAGTTGAACGAAGAATTTTCAGATCGTGATGCGATCGTTCTTGGTGGATCAACAGATAATGAATTCTGTAAGTTGGCATGGAGACGTGAGCATGCGGATCTTAATAAATTGAACCAGTGGTCTTTTGCAGACACAAACGGTTCATTGATTGACCAACTTGGTGTGCGTCATCAAGAGGCGGGTGTTGCCCTTCGTGCGACATTCATCATTGACCCGCATAACGTCATTCAACATGTTTCTGTAAATGGTTTGAATGTTGGTCGTAACCCGAAAGAAACATTGCGTATTCTTGACGCGTTGCAGTCTGATGAGCTTTGCCCATGTAACCGCGCATTAGGCGGCGAGACAATCGACGCATCAGCCGAAGCACAAAAGATCGCGGCGTAATCTTCGTCTCAAAATACTTTGATGAGAAGATGAGCTTAAAATATTTGCAGGCGGCGTTTTGCTATAGGCTGGTGCCGCCTGTTTTTTATCTAAATTTATGAAATAAGAGAACACGATATGGATGTTAAAGACGCACTTATAAGCCGCAGATCTGTAAAGCATTTCGATGCGGAATTCGTGATGCCCGACGCAGATTTTAAGGCATTGATAGAGCATTCTATGCTTTCGCCGACATCATATAATGTCCAGCATTGGCGCTTTGTCCGTGTGAGTGATAAGGAAAAACGCCAAGCGATTAAGGATGTGGCTTGGAATCAGGCGCAAGTCACAGATGCATCGGAGTTACTCATTCTATGTGGTGATCTGAAATCTTGGGAAAAATCGCCGGAGCAATATTGGCGTAATGCGCCGAAAGAAAAATCTGATGTAATCGTTCCGATGATTGGTGATTTTTATAAGGACCGCGCATGGATACAACGTGACGAGGTTATGCGCTCGGTTGGTATTGCCGCACAGAGCATCATGTTGCTGGCCAAGGAGATGGGATATGATTCATGCCCGATGATTGGTTTTGATCAAGATGCAGTGGCAAAAATCATTAACTTACCCGATGACCATGTGATCGGCATGATGATTACCGTTGGTAAGGCCATAAGTCCCGCCCATAAGCGCGGTGGATCAATTGCCTATGATGATGCGGTTATTGAAAATTCATTTAAATAAAGCAAAAACTTGAAGGAGAAAAGCTATGACTATTGAAATATTAAAAAGTAAAATTCCTGACTATGCGAAGGATATAAAATTGAACCTGTCCTCTTTGGCAGGGGATGAAACATTAGATGCGCAAAAGCATTGGGGAACATTTTTGGCCTCTGCCTTGGCAACGGGAAATGCAGATGTGATTGCCGCAATCGCCGTCGAAGCATCCGCGCATTTAGATGAAGCTGCGCAAAATGGTGCAAAGGCCGCAGCCGCAATTATGGGGATGAATAACGTTTATTATCGTTTCGTGCATTTGGCAAAAAATAAAGAATACGCCACAATGCCGGCAAAATTGCGCATGAATATTATTGGTAACCCAGGCGTTGATAAAGCAGATTTTGAGCTGTGGTCGCTCGCGGTTTCTGCGATTAACGGATGTGGCATGTGTATTGATGCCCATGAAGCTGCATTAAAGGCGGAAGGGTTGTCATCTTCTGAAATCCAAGCCGCAGTGCGAATTGCGTCAACGGTTGCGGCAGTTGCGGCGGTTTTGGCGGGTGAGGCGGCGCTTAGTGGTGTAGCTCTTTCGCAAGCGGCGTAACATTTGATTAATTATGTGAATTCATTTATAAATCACCCTATATAAATTTATAGGGTGATTTTTTATGGGAAAATTAAATAATGCGATTGATTTGAGCAAGGCTCTGGGCGCTGATTTTTTAACATCCACGACACGGTTTCATGATCATTTATCTGAGTATTTTTCAAAAAGGGTGCAAAAGAAAAACGAGATTTATCGCGACGAAAACCGTTGTAACAGAAGCGAAGATTTTTTGTTGGACATGGAGCAGACGGAAAAAAATTTTAATAAAGTCTACCCTTATTTTGCACAGCTTATTGCCCTGTCACCGCAGGTTACCATGGCGGCGCTTGCGTCTATTCCGTTGTTGGATAAGGATTCCAGTTCTGCGTCAAGCTTACTTCTTATTGTTAGTACAATATTGGCGACGAATGATGTCATGATGCGAGCGTTTGATAAGGTCGTGAAGGATTGGGAGCCTATTGAAAATGGAGTTGGTAAATTCATTATGGGCGATGATTATACGCCGCTTGAATTTGAGTATGATAAGCAAAAGATGTATCCCAGATTTAGAGAGGCGTTAGAGTGCATTCGATCTGGTGATGATGGTGGTGAGCCGCCTGAGGGGCGCCCAGAACCCTGAATTAAAATATCTTTTCTCCTTGACTGTTTACATATTAAGATTATATAAGTCTTTTTATATATATAATAATGGCTGTTAATTAAGACCGAGGTAATGAGTATGGATGATAATGATACATGGATAGAAAAAATACGTGAGAATGTGGGTGGGTTCACTCATTTTTTGGGTAAGCCTATTCAAACGGGAAGTGATGACGTGGCGAAGGATAATGAAGCGTGACCTGATGCATAAATAGTTTTGAGCTCTAATTAACTGACCTGATGCATATATACTTCGCGGTGAGGGTAGGGGATTTCGATATTGTTCTCTTTTAAGGCATCCCATAGGGCGAGGAAAACCTCTCCTTTTACGTTGCTGAGGCCGTTTTGGGCATCTTTGATCCAAAAGCGTAAGGAGAAGTTGACCGAGCTATCGCCGAATTCTGTGATGAAGCAGGCGGGTTCATGTGTGTCTAAGACGCGTTCAGGTTTTATGGCAGCTTCTTTTGCAATTCTGATAACCTCATGGACATCTGATTTGTAATGCACGCCAAAGTCAACATTAATACGGATTTCGTTATCGCCATGGCTCCAATTCACCACGCGCTGGGTTACCAGTTCTTCATTCGGGATGAGGTAGGTTTTATTTTCACGCGTTACAATTTCGGCGTAGCGCGCACCCATTTTTTCAACCCAACCAAAAGTGCCGCCTTCAAGCTCTATCACGTCGCCAAGCTCAATCGAGCGGTCAAGCAGAAGCATCATACCGCTAAACAGATTCGAAACGCCGCGTTGCAAACCAAAACCAACCCCAAGACCGATAGCACCACCAAATACGGCGAAGAGGGACAGATCAATTCCGGATGAAATAAGGCCAAGGATGAGGGCGATACTGACCAGTGTTAATCGTAATATTTTGCCGATTATCACTTTTGAAGAGCGCGTTAATGTTGCGGATTTTGAGACTTGGCGCTCTATCCTTCCGGCAACAAAAATGGCGAAGTAAACCAGTGTAAACAGGTAGAAGGCGCTTTTGATAATAAGAAAGAGGGAGAGTCTGAAATCGCCGATAGTAAAGCTAATTGCATCGAGCATAGCAGTGGTGTCATCGAGAATACCAAAAATACTGAGGGCTGCGGCGATCCAGATGGTGGTGGCCAAGGTGTTGCGCACGGTGGCATTATCGATAAGCTGTACCATCACGCGGATGCCAATCCACGCCAACAGCGCCTTCATAATTCCCTTAATCAGCCAGACATTCATGCCGACCATTTCCGATCCGGCCACGCGTGTGATAAAGAATATGGTGACCAAGGCAATGGCGGGCAGGAGGAGTTTGTGGATGTTATAGGCCGCGCGTTTATAGCGATAGCGCATATCAGCCTTTTCAATCATGATGCGCGTGCGTTTTTCACTCAGGCGATAAACCAAAATACTAAAGATGAAGGCGGCAAAAATAATTGCAACCTGATAGAGCGTATTGGTATTTAAAAAATGCTGGAGCAGCCATAGCTGCGTATTTGCAAGCAGCAATTCGAGATGTATTGGGGGTATATTTTCCGGCAAGACTTCATTCATGTTCGGGATCATACTTGATTTTAATGCGATAGCCAATATAGTCATTACATTAACTTTTGGTCATCATGAAAGGTCTTTGAGATAATGGAATATTTACATACGATGGTGCGCGTACGCGATTTAGATGAATCTTTAGCCTTTTATTGTGGAAAGTTGGATATGGTTGAGGTCAGCCGTAAAGAGGTTGAGGCAGGGCGGTTTACGCTTGTATTCTTGGCGGCAAAAGGAGATGTCGATGCGGCGCAAGCCTCCGGCGGTATTGGGGAGCAGAAGAGCCCGTTATTGGAGCTGACTTATAATTGGCCGGAGGAAAATGGCGCAGTTGAGGTTTATGGTGAGGGGCGTAATTTCGGGCATTTGGCGTTTCGTGTCGATAATATTTATAAGACGTGCCAATCGCTTATGGATGCAGGGGTGGTGATTAACCGTCCGCCGCGTGATGGCTATATGGCGTTTATACGATCCCCTGATCAGGTTTCAATTGAGCTGTTGCAGCGCGGTAATGCGTTGCCCGCGCAAGAGCCATGGGCGAGTATGAGCAATACAGGAAAATGGTAGGGATTGGAGGCTAAAGCGGTTTTTGCCCCAATTGAATTTCATTTGTTTCCCCCATGATTTTAGGGGTGGTTAATGCGGCAAGCTCATCTGGGTTTTGCAGCAGATATTTAACCTCAAAGGAAATATCATTGGCGGCATCTTTTGCGGTTTTCTCAGTATATTGATTGGCGTAGCCTGGGCCATCTGTATAGACCAAATCATTTAATGCAATCATGGCCGCATGTTGTTTGAGTGGCGCATCATCGGGTAATGTCCCCAGAACCAATTTATCGGCATAAATATTAGAGATAGCGTGATCGGTTTCCTCTATGATTGTGTCGACAAAAAATTCAACCTCATCTATATCGGTTTTCATGAAAAATGCATCTTGTTCCGCGAGGTGGTAGGCGGGGTTGTAGGCGGCAATAATTGTTTCATCATTAAGGATGCCCACTTGTAGGCTTTGCATTGACCCGATGCCCTCATTTTGTTGTTTTAAATTGATACGGGATAAGTGTGCAACCGTTGAATCCTCTGCGCCAAGGACATCACCAACATTAAATCTAGCGGCCATTTTTTCAACGATATTATCTGCTATAGAATCCCTGAGCGTGCGTTGTTCAAGCAGATCTTCATCGGTTGAGATGTTAAGCGGGCATTTTATTTTTTTGAGTTGGGAGATGAGCAGCGGATCATTGGCGATGTCTTTGATGATTTGATCGCGTTTCTGCGCGTGCCAGTCGGCGTATTCTGTGCTCTCTTCATTTGTATAGTGCATATAGTTTCTGGCTTGATCGGAAAGCTCTTCTGATAGGGCGTTTTGTCCATGTTTTTGCGTTTGCGCAATATGCAGCATGGTATAGGCCACGGCGCGAACAAGGCTGGGGTCGGCTTCGGGGAATTTTTTTAAAACATCCCCCGCATTACCTTTTTGTAGTATATCGGCCTCAGCCAAACTTACCGCATCATTAATGGTGATATTTTGTACGGAGGGGGTCGCGGCAATAACATCGGTTAGGACGTGTAAGTTTGTTCGACTGCCATTCAGATAGGCCATGGCATTTTCATCGGATTTTTGCTGCTCCGGTGTTTTGAGTGGATCATCTTTCCATGGATTATATTTTGTAATGAAATCTGTGATTACGCCATCGCTATGGTTGGGATTCCATTGTGTGTTATTGTCTCGGATTTCATCTGCTATGCGCAACATTCCTGTCCCCAGATCAAATCTGTCCATCGGGTATTGGGCGTTATCTGTGAATGTTTTCATAAGGTTAAAGGTGATTGACGTATCGTATCTTTCGCGCGCATCCTCAGGGGGGCGCAAGCCATTTTGTGCATAAACGGTTTTCAGCGTCTCATACATTGTTTCAAATGTACTTTTATTGTCTACGCCATTACTCAATGGATCGTCCTTTTATCACCGCATTTTTTAATTATATAAATCGTAACATAGCAGGCAGCATGGCGGCAAACAAAATAAAGGGAGCGCTTGGCTCCCCTTAGATTGTACTTCTCTACTTTTACTCTTAACAAAACTTTTAATTCGAATTTGAATTCGATTCGGATAGGATCTTAATCGCTTCATCCGGATATGCCTTACGGAATTCATCCGTTAAATCATTTGGATGCGCCATCAGACGGAAGAAAATCGGGCCGCACATCATATCGGCGGCAAGTGATATATCAATATCATCACGGAATTCACCGTTTTTCTGACCTTCTTCAATACTGTAACGTATTGCATCCATAAGAGGTTCTAGCAGGTTATCCTTAAATATTTGTAAAGAAACATCGCTGCCTTGTGCCTCGCTGAACAGTTGGGCGATGGTCTGACCGTTATTGCTGTCGACCAAGCGGATAAGCTTATCAAGCTGCATCGTGATCGCGCCTTTATGGCTGCTGGCGGTTGGAAGGGGCGTTTGCATGCCGGGTTGGCTTGCAAGTGCGTCCATAACAACGGCGGTTTTATTGGGCCACCAACGATAGATCGTCGTTTTTCCGACTTTCGCTTTTTTCGCAATAGATTCAATGCTGAGCTCTTGAACAGATGTTTGAAGCAGTAATTTATTCGTTGCATTTAAGATAGCCTTGCGTGATTTTTCACTGCGTGGGCGACCTTTTTTAGCTGTAGATTCTTGCATTGTTACCTCCATGCGTGACCGGAACAGATATGGCCAAAAATTAAGTAAGAAAACTTATCGTGTCGTATTAGGATATGAGAATACATATGCCTTATTTTTTTTGCTCTGGCAAGGGGGTGAATACGATTTTTTAGGCGAAGCGTTTCATATGCATAAAATTTATATTTTTGAATATGATATGGGCATTATTTGTATTTATATTGAGGATATTCCATAAGAAAACGCACCCCCACGTTTAGGGGTGCGTTGTTATTTTCATACATTGCCTAATAAGAAACGCCGCGATTCAGATTAAAATCTATAGGTCAGGCCGAGGCTTGCTGTCCAGTCACGCTCTAGCTGTACGCCGTTGAGGTTTTGATAAAGCGGCAGGGCAAAATCTGCGGCGAATTCGAGCCCTTTGATCGGCATGGCTTTGGGGGTGTAAACAAAGCCTGTTCCGATCTCAACCGTTTTGCCGCCGTAATTATCAGGGTTGGCGGTTTGAACGGTGATGTTGGCATCTGCGCCCTTGATCTTGCCTGTATGCTCACCGCTGAGGCGGGCATTGGCGGCGAAAGACGGTGTGAATTGATAGCCCGTCCAAAGATGAAGGGCATGTTTATCACCAAGGCGATAATCTTGTGCATTTTCATCTTCCAAACGGATCACGCCCTTATATTGTGCGCCCCATGATAATTTATCCTGATGCGCGCTGTAGGTGATGGAGGGGAGGGCATCCCATGTGCCTGATCCTAATTGCATGGCATAGGGCAGGCGCAATGTCGGAGTGGTGTTCATAGGGGTAAGGACGGTATCCTCTTCCTTGATCGATCCCGTTGGTGCGCTGATCCCCAGACCGAGGTTTATTTTGGTACTATCCGTTTCATAAGCCTTATAAAGCGCGGTGATGCTTGTGTCGCCCCAACCGCCGGAGCGGGTTTTGAAACGCCCGAGCTCGGTCGAACCCATCATGCCAGCAAAGGTGATGTGCTCCATTTCGCTGCGCATATACATGGCCATCCCCATCAGGGTGATGTTATCGGTAATGCCAACCATAGCGCCCACCATATGCATATCCATATCCATTTTTGTCGGAACAACGCGCACATTGGCTGGCGGGGCATTGGGGTTGGAAAGGGTGGAGATAATTTCAGTTGGAGAGATCTTATCTGTGCCGCTTCGGTTGCCTTCCATATGCATGTGAGAGGCGCGATATGAAACCATCCAATCGCCTTTTGCATGGGTATGATCGCCCATAATCGGCAGGGGTGACGGCGCGGCGCTGCTATGATGATCGTGATGAGATATATGGCCGATATGTGCCTCTTGCGCATGTACGGATGTGATGGATAGGCCAAGAATTGTGCTGCCTAGAAGGCAGTATGTTGTGATGTTTTTCATTTTAAAAATCCTGATATATATATTGTATATTTTGCTTTTATTTCAGGATTTTACAGGTGGTGCGCGAATGCCATGCGCATTTATATTGAGTGCGTGATAGGGTGACAATGGATGAAAAGCATTGGCGTTGTTAAGGCTTGTGACCTGTATGACGGGCATAAGCGGCGCATCAGGCAATATCACATACCCGCCCATGACAAAGCATAATGCGCAATGGTTTCGGTGTGGAGAAAAATTCGGTAAATTGGGGAGCTTGTTACCGTTTTCATCGATAAGAATGGTTTGTTCCCCAAAAGAGGAGCAAATGACCATGGGCGTGCCATCGGCTTGTTTCGCCCAAAGCGGTGCAATTTGTGCCATAAAAGACAACGCCATCGCAATGAATGCGAGCGTGGAGATTATCATACGCAATTTTATGCGGAATAACTTCATTATTTTTTGCCTTTACCCTTATGTTTGTATGGGGTGGAATGTTACAAATCAATCACAAATTTTTTGTTTTTAAATAATATGGTTTCTATTCTTCTTATAAGGCGATACAAGCATATTTATGAAGTTTAAATTGACCTTTTTCACCAGTGGTATGTTGCTCATTATGATGGGTATGGTGATGCTTATCCCTTGCGCAATGGATTATGTGGACGGGAATGATAATGCCGGCGCGTTTTTTGAGGCTGCTCTCTTTTCCATTTTTACGGGCGGGTGTTTGTTTTTTGCCAATCAGGGCGGATTAGAAAATTTTAACATTAGGGAGGGGTTCCTTCTGACAACGGTGAGCTGGCTGTTATTAAGTGTTGTTGGCGCATTGCCGTTTTATTTCTCTGATTTGGGTGTGTCTTTTGCCGATGCTTGTTTTGAAAGTTTTTCCGGTATTACTACAACGGGGTCCACAGTTTTTTCCGGCCTTGATTTCATGTCACGCGGCATTTTGTTGTGGCGCTCTATGTTACAATGGATTGGCGGGATTGGGATTATCGCCTTTGGGATTGTATTATTGCCATTTTTGAAAATCGGTGGGATGCAGCTTTTTCAAACAGAAAGCTCGGATAGATCCGATAAATTATTGCCGCAATCGCGCCAATTGGTTGGGCGGTTGGTTTTTGTTTATGTCCTGCTGAGCTTTTTATGTTTTGTATCTTATTACGCCTTGGGTATGACCGTCTTTGACGCGATTAACCATGCGATGACGACGCTTTCAACCGGTGGATATTCTACACATGATAGCTCTTTCGGGTATTTTCAAAGTTCTTCGATGAAACTTGTTTGCGCATTTTTTATGTTCTGCGGCGGAGTGCCGTTTGTTTTATTTATAAAATACATATTCTTAGGGCAGTTTACCTTTCATAAAGATGAGCAGGTTAAAGGGTTTTTGGCGATTATCATTGTTTTCAGTACGATGATAATGTTTTGGATGATTTTTAATAAGGATACCAGCCTGTCGGATGACTTTGTTTTGGCGTTATTTAACGTGATTTCAGTTCTGACGACCACGGGATACGGAACCGTTGATTATGCCCAATGGGGGCCGTTTATGGGGATATTGTTTTTCTTTATGACCTATATTGGCGGCTGCGCCGGGTCGACATCCGGCGGGTTGAAGGTGATGCGTTTGCAGGTGGTATTGCAGGGCGCAAAAAAGCAGATTAATCGTTTGCTCTATCCGAATGGTGTTTTTAACCCGAGCTATCAGGGGCGGGTACTTGATAATGAATTGGTCACCACGATTATGGCGTTTATGTCGCTTTATGTGTTGTTGAATGTGTTTTTGACTTTGGCGCTTGCCTTTGTCGGTTTGGATATGGAGACAGCCTTTAGCGGTGCAGCCACGGCGATTGCCAATGTTGGTCCGGGTATCGGCGGTGTGATCGGCCCCGCGGGGAATTTTAGCTCATTGCCTGATGCGGCGAAATGGTTGCTGTGTTTGGGGATGTTTTTAGGGCGTTTGGAAATTTTGACAGTATTTGTTATATTAACGCCATATTATTGGAAAAACTAGATAATCATAAGAATAAGGGGAGGACGGCTATGCCTGTAGATGCGTTTCATAAGAATAATCGATCACCGGAATATGTGCAATGCATTGAGCGATTGCAAGAGATAGCGGCAACACTTCCGAGTTTGCCTGAAAATGAGCGCGGGTTGGTTGAAGCTTATGTTCGAAATACATTCGCAGGAAAGCCCTCAGTCCAAAACTCACCTCATAATATCCTCTCACAAGATGAGCTCGATGCCCTTAATGGTCCTGCTTAATACGCGCTTCTTTGGAATGTTCTTGGCGCGTCTTCTATCGTAACGATGCGGCCATTGCGGTATTCTAAAATGGCCAGACCGCGCTCTGATATTCCATCAGGGCGGAAGCGGAAAATACCATCAACACCGGAGAACCCATTTGCATTTGTAATTGATGCATAATCATAGGCGGGGCGATTGTTGTTTTGTATGCCGATGCGCGCCAGAATAGCCGCCAATGCCGTTGCGTCATAGGCAAGTGAGGCAATGCGCGGAGGATCATTGTAATAGAGTGTTTTATATCCGCGTTCGAATTTCTTGCGGGCATTGGGCGCAGGGGCGGCAAACCATGCGCCGTCCAAGGTGCTATCTGTTGCGAGGATGTCGTCATCCATCAGGCCTGTGCCCAGGCGTTTTACACTGCTTGCAGGGAGGTCGTAATGCGATAGATAACTTCCGATTTCGCGTGCCATTGTGCCGCCAACGGGCATGAGGACGGCATCAAAGGGTGTTCCATGGGCGTTATGAGAGGCTTTACGCGCATCATAATCGGCAAAGCTGCGGATGGTCGTATTAAGGTTTGATCCTTGTCCGCCGATATTTTCCATCCGAATTGTTTGCGCACCAACGCGCCCTGAGATTGATTTATAGGCCGATACGACGGCACTGCCATAATTATCTTGTGGGTTTAGAACACCAATACGGGCATAGCCTTTTTGCACGGCATAGGAGGTTACGCGCTCTATCTGATCAAAGGGCAGGAAGCCAATAAGGAAGGTTTGGCGGTTGGCCAGTGTCCAGTCGGTTGAAAAGGCGATCATGTTGATATTCGCGCTTTGGGTGACTTGGCGTGCGGCGCGCACGGAATCAGAGAAAAGAGGGCCGAGCACAAGTTTTGCACCATCTTGTAGGGCGCTTTTGGCCGCGGCTTGTGCGCCTTGTGGTGTGCCTAATGTATCTTTGGGCATAAGCTCAAAGCGATCAAACCCGATATCAAACAGCGCCATTTGCGCGGCATTGAGCATGGCCTGACCTAGCTTTGCGTGTTGACCGCTCAGCGGTAGGAGAATGGCGACCTTAACAGGTGGGAGTTCGCTTAGGGCATTTTGATCCCCCTCAAGGGTATAGGCATCCACCGCGGCAACGGAAAGGTCGCTTGGTATTGCCTCAGCAGGGCGAGTTTGTGTTTGTGTTTCTTTCCATGGTTGGGTATTCCCACCGGAGGAAACACAGCCCGCAAGCAATAGCCCGGTGAAGAGTGTAAAAAATACGGGTAAGAAAGCAGAAAAATGGAATTGGTTATGTAATTTGCGCATGAGTCTGTTATTCTCTCGTCATTCTTAAAATATAGATTATAAGGCGATGCCTGTTATGAGTACAGACGATATAGAAATAAATGATGAAAAGCCAGAGCTTGGCGAAAATGATTTTACATTAGATGAGTTCGCCTCAGTGCGGGTTTGTGATCTGGAAGCGGTGTTGTATTTGGTGGCAACGCCGATTGGAAATTTACGTGATATAAGCCTGCGGGCATTGGATGTTTTGCGCGGCGCGGCCGTGATTTATTGCGAGGATACGCGCGTAACCCGTAAATTATTGGGGGCGTATCAAATTCGCGGGCATTTGAAATCCTATAACGATCATAGCGATGATGAGCGCCGCGATGAAATTGTGGCAGCGGTGCAAGGCGGGCAGGCGGTGGCCTTGGTCAGTGACGCGGGGATGCCGATGGTGTCTGATCCCGGATATAAATTGGTAAAAGCGTGCGAAGCGGCAGGTGTGAATGTCACAACCGTGCCGGGTGCGAATGCGCCTTTGGCGGCGCTTCAACTTTCCGGATTGCCGAGTGGCCAGTTTTCTTTTATTGGGTTTTTACCAAATAAAACAAAGGCTAGATCTGATTACCTAAGAAAATGGATGAATGTTCCATCCACCCTTATTGCCTTTGAAACAGCACCGCGTTTGATCCCTGCGCTTAAAGATATTGGTGAGGTCTTGGGCGTGCGTGAGGTGGCTGTGGTGCGCGAGATTACCAAGCTTTATGAAGAGGTGCGCAAGGGGAAAGCGGCGGATTTGATCGCATATTATGTTGAAAACGGCCTGCCTAAGGGGGAAATCGTCTTAGTCCTCGCCCCGCCTATTGATGATGTGATCAGCGATGATGATATTATTCAAATGATACGAGACGCACTGAAAACAATGCGAACAAAAGATGCTGCAGCGTTTGTAGCCGAAAAAACAAATCGTAAAAAGAATGAGATTTATGATATGGCATTGAAATTGGATAAATAAATGGGGAGGGCTGATAAGCGCAGTGCGGGGGATGATACAAATTATGCGCGGGGTGTGCGTGCGGAAAATCAAGCCGCGCAATATCTTGAAAAGCAGGGTTATCGGATATTGGAAACGCGCTATAAAACCAAATTTGGTGAGATTGATTTGATTGTCTTTAAGGGTGAAGTTTTATGTTTTGTTGAGGTTAAAACCCGCAATACGCTTAGTGAAGCGCTTGAATCCGTTACGCCGCGTTCACAAAAGAGGATTGAGCAATCAGCCCTGTATTTTTTATCAGAATATCCCGAATATAGTGATAAGGGAATGCGGTTTGATGTTGTGGCCATAACATCACCATTTCAAATCACCCATCTGGACAATGCATGGGAAGCACGTTCATAATGCACGCATACGGTCTGATGATTCGTTATTAATAGTTTTTGTAATTTTTGAACAACAAATAGGATGCTCCTATGAGACATTATACTCTTTTGGCTTTGGCAGGCTCTGCTTTGGCATTATCTTCTTGTACTATGGTAGGAATTGCCGCAGGTGTAGGCGTTGCCACAGGCACTGCCGCGGTGCAAGAGGGCGGTCTGTCACGCGCATTAAGTGACATGCGTATTCAAACAGAGATTAATGAGCGTTGGTTTTCATCTAATATCGATATGTTTACGAAATTGGATATGACAGTCAATCAGGGGCGCGTGTTGATTACAGGCGTTGTGCAAGATCCGCAACACCGCGTAGAGGCGGTACGTTTGGCGTGGCAACCTGTTGGCGTTGTTCAGGTCATTAATGAGATAAAAGTTGCCGATGGTGAAGGCATTGTCGGTTATGCGAAGGACGCATGGATTTCGGGTCGTTTGCGGACGGCGTTGATTTTGGATTCGGATGTGGAATCGATTAACTATTCCATCGACACGGTCCAAGGATCTGTTTATCTGATGGGTTTTGCACAAAATCAGGCTGAACTTAATCATGTGATTGGTATTGCCCGCACTGTGCCGAATGTGAAGCAGGTCGTGAGCTATGTTAAGGTGGCAGGAACACCTGAAATGCGCGGTGATGGCTATCAGCAGCCCTTTGGTGATGCGCCGGTTAATGTGACACAACATCAACAAGGACAGCAAATGCCCGCTAACCCCGCGCCTGCCGCCGATAGCGCGCCGATTGAGTGGGATCAAAAAAGTATCTATGAATAATAATTAAGCAGGCTCTATGGATATAAGCGCAGATAATCACGCATATTTGAATGCCTGCGCGGCAATGCAGGATGATGATATTGATCTGGGGGCTTTGGCTTTAGCCATGGTTGTACCCGATCATCTTGGGGTTTCTGTTGATCGTTATAGCCGTCATTTTGAACGCAACGCAGAATATGTTCGCGCGCGCCATGATCTCCTCACCGATAAGGGGGAAGATAATGTGGCTGTGCGTTTGGCGGCGCTGAAGCATGTGATTGTCAAGGTCAGGGATTATCGCATCGACCTACCTACGCATGAGGTATTGGAAAGCGCCGATATGATGCGCGTGATTGATCGAGGTTTTGGCTGCGGCGCGGCGCTTTCTATCCTTTATATGGATGCGGCGCGCAAAAATGGTTGGAGAGTTGATGGCCTTAATTTCCCCAATCATTTTTTGATGCGCATTGATTATCATGGGCAACGTATGATTTTCGACCCCGCGCAGAAATGCGATCGATTAGAGGCGCATGATCTGCGCCGTATTATTAAGGATGAATTGGGTGAAGGGGCGGAGTTGTCTTCGACTTATTATGATGGTGTGGGGCCGCGCGAGGCGGTTGTGCATTTATGTAATTATATAAAATTCCGCCAGATCGAAATGGGGGATTACGCCGCCGCCTTATCCATGGTCGAACGCATGCGTATTATTGCCCCGAATGAATATAGATTATTATTGGATGCAGGTGTGCTTTATATGCGTATTAATCAGAAAGATCAGGCAATACAGGCGTTGCAAAGCTATGTTGAGTGCGCGCCTGATTTTTATGATCGCAAGGAAGCCCTAATGTTATTGAGTGAGTTGCACGATCAATAAACTTTTGCACTTTATTTTATTGCTCAATGATTGAATCGCTTGCAACAATATTGATTTGGTTTTATGAGTCTATGAATGTCCAACTTAAGGAATGATTCTTTTTGGTGGACGAAATTATGTGAGTTAGAAGGGGATACTTTATATGTTAGCTCGTTATGTTATGGTTTTTTCTACGGTTCTTATGCTTGGCGCTTGTACGGGTAATGCTGATAAAGGTGGTCTTGAAACAGGAATGAATAATGGTGATATTACTGCCGAACAGGACAGTATGTATATGGACCCGGCCGGTCCGACACCAGGGACACAGGCTGATTTGGTTGTGAATGTTGGCGACCGCGTGTTTTTTGAAACAAATAGCACAGATTTAACAACATCTGCACGCACAACATTGGAAAACCAAACAACATGGTTGCGCCAATACCCAAGCGTAAATGTAACAATTGAAGGTCACGCAGATGAACGCGGGACACGCGAATTTAACCTTGCCCTTGGTGAGCGTCGTGCAAATGCAACAAAGAATTACCTTGTTGCCTTGGGTGTTAGCCCATCACGCATTACTGTTATCAGCTATGGTAAAGAGCGTCCGGCAGTACCGGGGACAAATGAAACAGCTTGGTCACAAAACCGTCGTGGCGTGACTAAAGTTCAATAATTGTTAAAGGATATGATTTAAGCGATGATGATTTCAACGTTCAAAAATACATTGCTTATGGCTTCTGCTGTTTGTCTTTGTCTTGTAATCGAGCCTGCCACTGTGCAGGCTCAGTCCTATGATGGGGCTGCTGCTGCGGCTTCGGAGATTCGTTTCCAGCAATTGGAAAAGGAAATCCGTCGCCTAACCGGCCAGATCGAGGAGCAAAACTATGAAATTCGTCGCTTAAAGGGTGAAATTGCGAAAGCTGCCGGTGATTTAAGTGTGCGTGTGAGTGATCTTGAGGGCGGTAGAGGTGGAAGCACCGCGCCTAGCAATCAAACATCTGTTACGCAGCTTGATACACCGCCGCCTGCCATGGGTGGGGCAGCTTCGGATGAGGATGACGGGTTTAGCTATCAATCATCAGGCACCGAACCGCAAAGCCTTGGAACATATCAAAAATCACCTGAAACAGGTGAGGCACGCCCATCAAAAGATGCCGCTGCCGCATATGATTATGCCTATTCCTTTATCAAGGCCCGCAATTATGACCGCGCCGAAGATGAGTTTGCGAATTTTATGCGCGATTATCCAAGTAACGCGTTGGTTTCTAATGCTAAATACTGGTATGGGGAGACGTTTTATGTGCGCCGCAATTATGAAAAGGCCGCACGTATTTTTGCCGAAGGCTATCAGGCTTATCCAAAAAGCTCAAAAGCGCCAAGTAATTTGTTGAAGCTTGGTATGGCATTGACAGGGATGAATAAAAAGGAAGAGGCGTGTATTGCCTATAAGCAATTGCAAAATCAATATGCAAAATCTTCTGTTCCTGTATTAAAACGCGCAGAGACGGAGATGAAGAAAATTGACTGTCGATAAGGCTGATCATAGATCTCATAAGAATAATAAAAACGCATCCTTAGATTTTATGGATGCGTTTTATGCATTTATGTATGCCGATTTTTCGGATGTTTTAGAAAACGGTGAGGATATTGCCGTGGCCGTATCGGGCGGCGCGGATAGTATGGCGCTGTGTCATGCTTTATCACGGATGCATTCAGGGCATGTTTATGCGATCACTGTTGACCATGGCCTTCGCCCCGAGGCAAGGGTAGAGGCCGAATATGTGGCACAGGTTTTTGTCGAACATGGCAATTTGTCCCACCACATATTAACGTGGGCGCATGACGATGCACCCCATGCCCGCGTTCAAGAACAGGCGCGCGCGGCGCGATATGCACTTATGGCGGGGTTTATGCGCGAAAAAGGGGTGCGGTGTTTGTTTTTAGGGCATCACATGGATGATCAGGCGGAGACCTTCTTATTCCGCCTTGCAAAGGGCAGTGGCCTTGATGGTTTGTCATGTATGGCGGCGCGCGCGGCCTTTGATGATGGCGGGGTATTTTTATGTCGTCCTATGTTATCATTACCCAAGGCAGATATGGTTGCATATTGCGCGGCGCAGGGGATTGAATATATTGATGATCCATCCAATCAATCGGATAAATATGCCCGCGTTCGTTTACGTCAATCCATGGAGGTCTTGGCCACAGAGGGGTTGACCCCGAAAAGGTTAAGCGTTACGGCATCACGTATTGCGCGGGCGCGTGAGGCGTTAGATATAATGAGTGATCGCGCTTATAATCATCTCTCTAAAAAGAATAATGAACGTATCGAAATTAATTTAAAATCATTGGTGAGCGAGCCGCAGGAGATCGTCTTGCGCGTTGTTTTGCGCGCGATGGACGATGTCATCACCACAAAGGGGTACGGCGCACGTATGGAGCGAGTTGAGAGCTTATGTGAGGATTTACGCCTTTTGCAGGGCTTTCGTAAGCGTACCCTTGGCGGTATTATATTCGAGGTTCGGGCAGGCGGTGATAGCTTGATTTTACACCCTGAGCGTAACGAAGTCTAAGCATTCAACGAGTTTTAATGAAAAGGCTTTGTTTGTGCGGATAAATGCGCTAAATTTTGCCGATGCTAAGGGGTTTTTAAATCTCTTGCTCTAGGTTTTGATCGTTCCCATCATTGGATGGTGGTGATTTTTTATTTTTTAAGGTAAGGCAAAAAAACGTGAATAATATAAATCGTAATTTGGTGTTTTGGATCGGAGTTGCTCTGGCCATTTTGGTATTGCTGAGCGTTGTGCAAGAGCAGAGCGGTAAGGCGATTAAAAAAGGACAAGAGATTAGCTATAGCGAGTTTATGGCGGAATCTAAATCCGGTCGTGTTGCCGATGTGGTGATTAAAGGCGATGATTTATTCGGAAATTATGCCGATGGCGCGGGCGTTTTTGTATCAAAAGTACCGCCATCTGAGAATATTGTTGAGCGTTTAGCCGGCACAGCCGTAAAAATTAAGGCAGAAGAACCTGACCCTAAGCAGACGAGTTTGTTTGATGTGCTTTTGTCGTTCTTGCCTATCTTGGTTTTGATCGGGTTTTGGTTGTTTATTATGCGCCAGATGAATGGTAAAGGCGGCGGCGGTGCGATGGGGTTTGGTAAATCCCGCGCGAAGATGATGACGGAAAAGCAGGGGAAGGTTACTTTTGCTGATGTTGCCGGTATTGATGAGGCGCGGCAGGATTTGGAAGAGGTTGTCGAGTTTTTGAAAGACCCGCAGAAATTCCAACGTTTGGGCGGTAAAATCCCTAAAGGGGCGTTGCTTATTGGCCCGCCCGGTACGGGTAAAACCTTGATTGCCCGCGCAGTTGCGGGGGAGGCAGCGGTGCCGTTCTTTACAATTTCAGGTTCAGACTTTGTTGAAATGTTTGTCGGTGTGGGCGCAAGCCGCGTGCGTGATATGTTTGAGCAGGGGCGAAAAAACGCGCCTTGTATCATCTTTATTGATGAAATCGACGCAGTTGGCCGTCATCGTGGCGCAGGCCATGGCGGGGGTAATGATGAGCGTGAGCAAACATTGAATCAGATGTTGGTTGAGATGGATGGTTTTGATGCGTCTGAGGGTGTCATCATTATTGCCGCAACCAACCGTGCGGATGTTCTTGACCCTGCGTTACTTCGTCCTGGTCGTTTTGACCGTCAGATCACGGTGCCATTGCCTGATGTGAAGGGGCGCGAAAAAATCTTGCAGGTGCATATGAAAAAAGTGCCGCTGGCGAATAATGTGGATGCGTCCGTATTGGCGCGTGGTACCCCCGGATTTTCAGGAGCGGAGCTTGCCAATGTGA
>CAXBFT010000010.1:0-19464 GCA_963974945.1 uncultured Alphaproteobacteria bacterium | reverse complement strand
AATATCCCCTTAAAACCAAGTTCATCACGTTTTTGATACAGTGAAACTTCTGCGCGATCTTTTATCTTTAAAATCCGCAGATCTTTATCCCAACGATCTTCAGGGCGAAAAACTGACATTTTTTATAGCGCGCCTTTTGTACTTGGCAATTGATCTGCCGCGCGCGGGTCAGTTTCGACCGCCATACGGATAGATTTTGCAAAGGCTTTATAGACGCTTTCAATGATGTGATGGTTATTTGTTCCTGCTAGCTGCGTAATGTGCAAAGTCAACCCCGCCGAGCCTGCAAGCGCCTGAAAGAATTCCTGAAACAGCTCAGTATCCATCGTTCCTAAACGATCAACGGTAAAGGCAACCTTCCATACCAAAAACGGGCGATTTGAAAAATCCAGCGCAACAGAGCTTCGCGCCTCATCCATCACAAGGTCAAAATGACCATAACGGCGTATCCCCTTTTTATCGCCAATCGCCTCTTTCAACGCTTGGCCTAAGGCAATCCCCGTATCCTCGGCGGTGTGGTGTGCATCGATATGCAAATCGCCTTGCGCCTTGATTGTTACATCAATCAAAGAGTGCTTTGCCAATTGCTCTAACATATGATCGAAAAAACCAATGCCAGTATTTATATCCGCCTTACCTGTCCCATCCAAATTAACTGCAACCTCAATTGCCGTTTCATTGGTTTTACGTTTAATCGTGCTGATACGTGCGCTCATGTTAAAATCTCGATCTTATAAAATTGTCAAAGACAGTTATGACGCTTAAATATTAATTTGTAAAGATTACCAAACTCTTATCATTTCGACAAAAATTCACGCCAACTGACTCTATAATATAGAATTGCTCTATAAAGAATGGTAAAAACAGAGAATGATGATTACAAAAAATGTACAAATCAGGAAATTTTTTGCCCTGTATATCCTTGGACTCTGCGGAATTTTGGCTTTATCCGCATGCGTGAATGTACGCACCGCCGAATATAACACCCCATTAGAAGAACCAAAAGACGCTCAACCTGCACCCATA
This sequence comes from uncultured Alphaproteobacteria bacterium, assembly GCA_963974945.1. Taxonomy (GTDB): domain Bacteria; phylum Pseudomonadota; class Alphaproteobacteria; order Micavibrionales; family Micavibrionaceae; genus UBA1672. The sequence goes on along the minus strand of CAXBFT010000010.1, from coordinate 18,438 downwards.
AAATTTACAAATTTCAAAATACATCTACCCTATGGCAAAGATATTGGCGTATTTAGAAAAAATTGCTTCCTAAGCTATGCCCGCGTTAATGGTCAATTCCTCCAAAACGCGCCGAAATCACTGCTTAATAGCAGCTTTACACAAACATTGGAATCACTGGGATATGATGTTGTAAACTCCCTCAATAAAGATTTTGATGAGGAAATAGAAGATGAATTAATGCGCAGTGAATATAAAATATCGGCAAAAATCATAGATGCTGATATAGATGCCTGTAGCAATAAAAGCCTAAACCCTTTGGAGAATAAAACACTTCAATATGAAGGAGAGCTTTATTTAAAAATTGAATGGGCTGTCTATGATAATTTACGCAAAACTGTGGTCTATAAAACAATCACCGAAGGGGCTGTCAACCAAAATACGGGTAATAAAAATGGATTAGAGCTGATGATGACCAACGCCTTTTCAATGGCAGCTTATAATTTGGGGACGGACAAGAATTTCCATGATCTTATTTTCTTTGGTACGATTGCACCCAAAAACTGGGCTGAAAAAAAAGATATGCGCCCGCGCGCCTTCTCTGCACAAGAAAAAGTAACGATCACAAACCCGTTGCCATCACAAATACTACTGAATAATCATATAGAAACACTACAAAAAACCACCGTCATAGTGCAGGCTGGCGCAGGGCATGGATCAGGGGTTTTTATAACGCAACAAGGGCATATTCTTACAAATCAACATGTGGTTGGCGATGCGATGCGCGTACGCATTGTCACCGCCAATAAAAAGGAAAAACTGATCGCAGAAGTCCTTAGAACCGATAGCGCCCGTGATGTTGCCCTGTTAAAAATAGAGAACCTTCCTGATGATCTTAAAATCACCACTGCCCCCATCCAAACTATATGGCCAAAGGTCAGCAGCGACATTTACGCGCTTGGCGCACCATCCAGCACCAGATTACAAGACACATTAAGCAAGGGCATCGTAAGTGCGCATCGTAAAAATTTTCGTATTTTCAATACCAATATGGATTTTATTCAGGGTGATATAGTCATTCGAGAAGGAAATAGCGGCGGCCCGCTTTTTGATGCTTACGGCAATATTATTGCCATCTCCGAGGCAGGTCTATACCATAAAAGTGGTGAAGGCGATTCCGGATTAAATCTATTCATCCCCATCGAGGATGCCCTAAAACACCTCAATATCGATCTGAACTAATCAGGAATGCGCGTTGCCAAGAGGCACGCTTCGCCCCGATATTTATCATAAATTTGACCCAAACGCGTATACTCATCCCAAGCAAAAACATTACGCTTTTCAAACCATTCCAACATACAAACCAATGAAAGCTCAGCCAGACCAAAATTCTGCCCTAAATGCTCACTATTCTCTAAATATGTCATCCCACCCTTCATGCGCTCTAAAGAACGGAGCATATACCCCGCATCCATAGGCAAGGCGCTTGTATTTCCTAAAATAAAGCGTAAAACGCCTGAATCTGCGATGCCGTAAATAACCGTCACTAAATTTTCATCTATGTATGAAAGCGGATAAGTCCCAAACGACATATCATCAGATCGCGCCGCCGCCTTTGACATGATATAGGAAACAATAACCCGTGAATCCAGAATAATTTTTTCACCATCAATCAGAACAGGAACCTTCATCAATGGATTATGAGTTTCAATGAGCGCCCTGTTTTCCGGCGACATATTTACGAATGAACCTGTATCTATCAAAGAATAAGGTTGGCCATATATGTCACAAACCGCGCGAACAACACGAACAAACGGACTAAATTGTGAGCCGATAATTTTCATATTTAACACTCAAGATATATAAGGGATTGCAATTATCGAATTGTTGAAATCGTGCCGGTAATAACCCATTTTCCGGAAGATTTTGAAATACTTTTAATGCGACCAACCTGATCAACAACATTACCAACTTCAACTGATTTCATTTCACCGGATTTCTTATCATAAATCACCGCACGTCCGGGTTGCGCCGCTCTGATAATCCAAACACGTTTTATCACAGGCTTAACGTCGGGTTTAACCTCTTCTTTTGGGGGCGACTTTACTACCTCAACGGCTTGCTCAATAAGGGGCTGAACGGGAATAACCTCTTCGACAACCGGCTGCGCAACAACCTCTGGAATTGAATCTTTCACGGCCATAGGAAGAGGAGCATCCTCAATCTCATTGCCCGTAGATCCTTCAACACCACTAATGTCTTCAATAACAGGTGCAGTTATAAATTCCTGTACAGGCTCGATCGCTGGCTTTTCTTCTTCCCTCAACTGGAGAAGCTCTGTGGCTAAATCATTATTTGGGGCTTCTGGCTCCATATTAACGGAACCATCAAAAAAACTTTCTTCAGTTTTTGGAAGAAGATCATCTTCTGTTAAGGGCAGGCTTCCAACTATAGCCTCCAGCTCACTATCTTCATCTTCATACTGCACATCGGCGACATCAGTAATATCCAGATCAGGTAGATTATTCCCACCCCACACCGCGTCTAAATTTTTAGGCATCGGTGTCAGAACATCTGCATCACTATTTTGGACAGGCTCTAATTGAATGGGCGGCGTAGTTTTATGCTGCAATATGTCTTGAGAAATATTATCCGTTTCGACCTGCTCCGCCGCCGCGCCCTCTGGCATCTCTTCGACATCAAGGAAGACAACTGGCAAGGCAATTTGATTTTTCGGCATTACATAGGGGAGCGAGAAATATGCACTCACACCAATAAACGCAACACCAGAAAGAAGTAAGACTAAGGGGAATTTCTTTTTAGCTTTTGGTAAAGCAACGTCTTCTTCCGAAGCAGAGCTAACAGCCTCAACCTCATCATCCCAATCATCATCAAAGCCGTCATCATCAAAGTCAATATTTTCGAATTCATCATCGACTTCAGACATAATTAAACGACCTTAAATAATATTTAACATAACAAACATGTGGACTAGATATCGCCTTCAGTATCAACAACATTTTCTGTAAAGAATATGCCCATAGGTGTACCTGCTTCAATTATAATTTGAACAGGAACATCGGCCATGTCATCAAGAATGGTACGAATTTCAGTTGCTGCTTCAGTCACACCAGTCGCAACTTCTTCATCACTAGAAGGCTCTTCCTCTTGATCCACAACTGTTTCACCAGTTACTGAAACTGTCGTTCTACCACTATCGGCGATCGCTGTTGCAAACCCATCTATAAATGCGGCGGCGGCGGGCAATACGATACGCTTTATATAACGATGGTTAACATCTGATCGCATAGCGGCAAGGGACGTGTCAGGATTAAGCATAATAGCAGAAACATCATACTGATCACCATCTTCATTTACGGCCGTATTAAAAGTAATGGATAGTAATTCCACATCTTTTTTAACACTAAATTCACCGAGCAATTTCCAACCTTTTAACGGTCCGCTAACCATTTGCGCTAAGACCATGCTTGGTATATCTGAGTTGGCCTCAAGCAATAACTGTCCATAAACAATTTTACCTGCAGGAATGACAACAACCTCTTCATTTTCATCTTCAAATGAAGAACTTGCCGCACCGTCAGGAGCGCCGGATCCAGCCGAAGCCCCTAGCGTATTAGTAGTATCCGTGTCATAGCTAATAAGCGTTTTGCTGGTGAATTTCTTCTCCTCATTATTTGCAGAAAGAACGGCGCCCATTTGTTCAGCCATTGACTCAGATAATTGGTTAATTGCTTCGCTTTGCTGTTCTGCATCAAGCACAGTCACAGGCTCTATAGCCGCATCACGTGTTTTCATTTCACGCTCTACACGTTCTTCTTGCAATACGCGCCATCTATGAAGTGGGTCTTCAGCTTCTTCTTGCATCTCAGGAACGTCAAGACGCGTGTCTTGTGTCTCAATCGGCACAGGAATAGCACTTCGCCCTTCACGTACAGCCAATTCTAAATCAGCTTGGTTTTGCTCTTCCACAGCTTTTGTATAAGCGGGATCCACCTTACCTGTATCACCAGGTACAGATGTAATATTAGGCCCTGTAGGCATAGAAGAAGGCATATCAGGCGCTTCATCGCCGCCAAACATAGTTACAACACCAACAAGAACAGCAACGGCGACAACAACAACACCAATTTTCATTGCCGGACTTTGTCTAACCATATCGCCGACATTAGATTTTTGTGCAAATTCATCAAATCCGTCTTCAGAGCCAATTATTTCTTCATCTAGATCATCATTCATCTAATAAATCCTCACGTTCACTAAGGTATGCGCGTACCATTCTGCCTTTATCGGAAAGCAAAACCACAGGCGTTTCTTCAAGGGCATAAATCTTTGTTCCATCAGCAGATGTAACAGAACTATCCCAACCAGGGGATAATAATGTTAAAGGTGTTCTTATATATGTCAGGCCATTATAAACATAAGCACTTGTGCGCCCATCAACACCCGACACATTCAAAATATCAGCATCACCAGGAACCACGCCACTCAGCGCCACTGACATATCAGGATCACCTGATGTCAACTCAATACCGCGCTCAATCAGAGGTGTTTTAGCCGTTGGCCCACGTTTTGGCACCACTGCATCAAAACGATAATGAACAATATCTCTATTGGTTTCAAACGTCATAATAACCGGCGCATTTAAACCAACCAAACGCATGGATATATTTCCATGTGCAAACTTAGTTTCAGGGGAAACTCTTAAGATATTTGTTGTATCCGTAACCATAGATTCGTGAATTTTAAAATCACCAACCCAACTAATATCCTCGATAGGCCATGGCTCGCCAGACGAATCAACAATACTTAATGTTGTGACATAACCATATGCCAATTTAACTGTAAGGGGGGCGACACCAGGATCAAGTGAAATATTTTGAACCACCAACTCCGGCCTAGGATAAGGATGTACAGGCAATTGCGTCGACTCAACCGTACGGTCAAAATGCTCAAGCAATGTTCGTATCTCCTCCGGCTTCAATGGTAAAAGCGTCTTTAACGCCTTATCAAAAGCCTCACCACGGAAAGAATCCTCTAAGTCTTCTGGTGTCTTTTCAAAATCCAAACCCGCATCATCAAATCCAAAAGGATCAGCCTCGACAGGCGCATCAGGAATTGCATCCTGAGCCATAGAAAAGGAAGGAAAAGCCACAGCACTTAAAAGTGCCAAACTAAGAAAACTATATTTAATGTTTTTGCTAAGAAAAGTGCAAGAAAAGTTGTTTTGTGTCATGAATATACCCAGATACCCTAAAAATACTGATAAACGATACAATGTATTTCATTATTTGTCACGCGTTTATCAAAAAATTATTAAAAAAATTAAAAAACAGACCTACTGCGCCGCAGCAATCCACTGCTCTATCCCAACGCCACTGGGACTCTCGAGACGAGGAACACGGACAATAACAACCGTTACGATAAGTCCTGTATTCTGTGTTTTTGACCCAGATCTGTATGTTAGTATCAATGGAATTTCGACAACCCACTGATAACGACCCGCCACAAGCCCCTCCGATTGTAACACCGGAGCACCCTTAGGTGCCGTTGTTACAATTTGCTGATGCACCTCGACCATCTCAATGATTCGCGAACGCTGCAAGGCCTGAGTAAAACTCTCCCAACCGCGCTTTGTGAAGTTTCGTGAAGATTCCTGTAAACGCCGCCTATAGTCGTTAAAACCAAAAGTCATGACCTCTGTGGTTGCTTGCGCGACCCAAGACATCAAGGCGGGCGTACTTAAGTTAGGCTGACTGAGCGGCACCATTGGAATAAGACGACCATCTTCTGTTGTTGCAAAATACATATTCTGCACTTGGTTTACCTTGATGACGTAATACATCGCCCCAACCAAAGCCAATATTACGATGGCCTGTATTAAGGCCACCTTTAATAAGCTTCTATAACCGTCTCGATAAAATTCATTTCTGACAACAACACTGCCAAGCCCGCTAACATTCTCAACCCCGGAGCCACTCTCTGCCTCATTATTCTTCGTGGCATCCTTAACTTTTGGCACTTCATTCGTTTCTTTTGTCATTTTATCTACCATTACCTATTATGTCTTAACCAAACAAGCTTCGCTCGCTTTATACTTAATTATGTTATTGTGGATCAAAATACAACTTAACTCAATATTCGATTTATTTTTATTTTTGCACTTCGCTTTTGAAAATAGCCAAATGCATTACAATCTGTTAAAGTTAACTTTATATTTAAAAAAGTGAAATTGTTTGAATTATTTTAAAAAATGTTGCAGCATATTTCATGGAGTGAATACGTTGAATTTTTGGGTTTTAATGGTACATAAATTTAAAACAAGATTATTATTAAAGATACGACCCGTTATAATAAGGTCCGTGCTTATTGCCATGCTTACTGTATTTCTCCCGCAGACTCAGGCACACGCCTTCTGCGTTAGCTGCCTCGAGCCTGATTGTGAGGCCGCAAATCAGTATGTTGAACAAGCGCATGATCGCATGGTTGATCACGTTGAAGATGAATTTGATGACGACCTTGAGGCATTTGAAGAATGGCTAATAGAAGTTTTATTAGGCGATGAGGTGGCACGCGCCGTAGGTGATATGCTGTCACAAATGGCGGCAACTAGCATGCTCTACACTGAGTCGATAGGCATGTTTCTTGATGCACAGAACCAAATAGAAACGCAACGATTATTCCGCAAGTTACAATTTCAGGCACATAAAGATTACAGAATCAGTGAGACGTATTGTTGGTTTGGCTCAACTGTCAAGAGTTTAGCTGCTACAGAAAACAAAGCGCGTTTTAATGGCCTTGCTTTGTCAAAACTATCCATTGCAAGGCAACTAGGCAATTCTAATGTCGCCGGTTCTGTATCACCTGCGGGCGATTATGATAGTAGATGGCGGCAATTCGTTAACACATATTGCAATGTATATGACAATAATTATCGCATGGGCGTCGCCGGAACGGGCTTGTCTTTGGCTTGTGACCATGATGGCCAGGGCGGGAGCTCCGATGCCGGTGCAGAAGATCGCAATCGGATTAATAGGGATATAGACTACACACGATTAATTGAAGAGCCAAGAACCATAGATATTGATCTAACGACAAGTTCTTTGAATACAGAAAATCCACTTATAATTTCTCCACTCAATCAGCCAGGCGATGAAGAAGATGTGATCGCCATGTATAAAAACCTCTATGGTAATAAAGTCTTATCAAGAAGCGTATCCCAAGCGGCAACAACGAAGGAGTCGGCACGCCGATTCTTCCTGTCTCTACGAAGCATCGTTGCCAAACGCGGCGTTGCCCAAGCAACATTTAATGCGATTATAGGCGCAAAATCATCCGGAACATCAACGGATTTGCCGATTGCCTTTGTTACTCAGCGTACAAAACGTTTTTTAGCGGCTATAATGAAAGAATTGATTCCTTCTGATCCTAGTCTTACCGGAGGGAATATTTTTGATTTAATTGGGGATGATCCCAGTTATTTCTCTCAATTAGAGATACTGTCTAAACGCATCTATCAAAATCCTACATTTTATTCTGACCTTTACGATACGCCAGCCAACGTGGCAAGAAAAAAGGTGGCCATGCAGGCTATAGAATTAATGGTAGATCGCTCAATATATGAAAGCCAGCTTCGACGCGAAATGAGTATTTCTGTGTTATTGGCCAGTAAACTTCAGGCATCGCAACGAACTGCAATGCGTGCCATCAGCATAGGAAAAGGGGAGTGATCATGACAAAAGCAAGCTTCCTTTCATCAATGAAGAAAAAAATTACACTACGGAGCGGCAAAAAATTATTTGCACGTACAGCCCTTACTATAATCGCTATTTCTGTCCTGTCCGGATCCACGCTTACCTATAAAAGTAACGAAGCTCAGGCATGGCTTGGTTGTATTCCATGTTCTGCTGGCTGCATCCCCGGAGAACCCCTCATTGCCACAGTTCTTATGAATCTTGAAGAGGATCTTATTTGGGAGGGTATTTTCGAGGATAACTTTGATGATCACTTGAATGAAGAACAGGGTTGGATCGTCAGAGATTTTTACAGTAAATTTTGGCGCAAAGCCGTCAGTGAATTAACACATTACCTCACAGCATTCGGCATGTACCAAGTTGAAATGGTTGGTATGTTTTTTGATGCAAAACATAATTTGGAAACACAGCGCCTATTTTTCAAATTACAAGCCGAAGCGCATAAAGATTACCAACCGAGTGATGATTTCTGTTGGTTCGGAACAAATGCAAGAAGCTTAGCCGCATCCGAAAGCCGCGCTCGCCTTAATATGCTCGCACTATCAGAAAACGGCTTACAAAGACAAATAGGCTATAAGGGTTCTGCTTCTGGTAATGATGTTGAAGAAGATAAAAATGTACGCTGGAATCAATTCATAACGACATATTGTGATCCCAAAGATAATGGGTGGAACGATGTCCAGACAGGGCTTGATTTGGCTTGTGATCGTGATGGAGAAGGGGGATCAACGGCAACAGGCGCAATTGATCGTTCGCGTGTAAACAGAGATATTGATTTTACCGCCCTGATCGAAGAGCCCAGAACACTTGATTTTGATATGACATCCTTTAGTTCTTCTCGCCCACTAACAATCGATGAAGAAGATGTTATTGCCATGTCGAATAATCTTTATGGACATCAATCACCAACACGTCGCTTTTCCTTGCAAGAAATTAAAGACAAGAAGGACAAAGTTGGTCAAGCCCAGAAACACTACTTGGACCTTCGCAGTGTTATAGCAAAAAGAACTGTGGCACAAAGCAGTTACAATGCCATTGTTGCAATGAAATCCTCTGGCACAAATGGCGATACGACTGCAGCGACACAACCAAATGTAGGCCGATACATGTCATCCATTATGAAAGAATTAATGCCCACAGGCACGCCTGATGCAGAGATTATAAAGATAATGGGTAGCAATCCAAGTTACTACGCTCAGTTAGAAGTTCTCGGAAAGAAAATATATCAAAACCCTGAATTTTTTGCGAATTTATATGATAAGCCTGCCAATGTGGCAAGAAAATCTGTTGCTATGAAGGCCGTGGATCTCATGTTGGATCGCGCTTTATTTGAAAGTGAATTACGACAAGAAATGATTCTCTCTGTTTTACTATCAAGTAAACTGAAAGAAAAATTCAAATCCATAGATGTGGAGTTGAAAAAATAACATGACCATTATAAATCTTTTACATCATCTAAAAATACAGCGCGTGCCTCGGTTTGGACGCACGTCTCTTATTGCCACATCTGCTCTATGTTTAGCATTTTCTTCCTTCGCCCCTAAAGCAGCTTTGGCATGTTATAGCTGTACTCAGGCCGTACAGGATTGGGATAGTGATATTTGGGAACAAGCACAAAATGAGTATGATGGCTTTTTAGATGATGAATTTAAAGAAACAGAACGCTTTATTGCTCAAACACTCTGGGGCAAGGGTATATTACCTGTCCTCATGGAGGCCGCAGGACAATTTACAACCGTTGCCATGCAACAAGCTATGATTATCGGTATGTTTATTGACGCAGAAAATCAAATGGATTCTCAGCGATTACTTCAGGAAATACATGCACAAACCCATAAAGATTATCACCCTAGTGTTGGAATGTGTGAATTTGGATCTCTGATGAAGGGAATCGCTACAACAGAAAGACGCGGCGAAGTTACAGCTGTCATATTAGGGCAACGTTCATTAAATCGCCAACTGGGCAATTACGATTCATCAGGCCTTTACGGTCATAATCTTGATAAACAACCACGCATTCTACAATTTAAAAATCTGTTCTGTAATGAAAAAGATCGTGGCAGCGCACTGGAACAAATCTGTACATCAAAAGTCGATTGGGAAGATTCCACATTTGACGCAGCCAAAAGAAAACGAATTAACAAAGATATTGATTACTTCACATTGATGGATTCTCCATGGAACCTTAATATTGATTTTACAAATAACAAAATCCTAGATACAAGCGCAACGCCGAATGTGCATAACGAAGATGAAGAGCATGTATTAGCCATGGCTGCGAATCTTTATGGCCACGAAACATTCCCACGCCCCCCTGCGCGCTTGCTAGAGAATAAACCGGGTATACCTATTTCCAAGATGCAAACATCTTACTTAAATATGCGTTCCATTATTGCAAAGCGAAGCGTCGCCGAAAATAGTTTTTATGCCATTGCTGCCTTGAAAACAGAAGGCCATACACTTCCGGCATCAAGTGGTGGGACAAAGCCAATGAGCCCAAGAATATATATGGAGCATATATTGAAGGAATTAGGCGTTCCCTCGGCTGAAATTTTAAATGTCCTTGGTGAAAACCCAAGTTATTACGCGCAAATGGACGTTTTAACAAAGAAAATTTATCAAAACCCTGATTTTTATACAAATTTGTATGATAAACCGACTAATATAAAAAGAAAGTCTGTTGCTATTCAGGCGATAAAGTTAATGCAAAAATTTGATATGCTAAAGAGCTTTTTACGTGGTGAAGCAAGCATATCTCTTTTACTTGAATTAGCCGTTGTGGACTTACAAGCTGATATAGAAAACCAAATACAATCAATTAATTTAATTGAAAAATAAAAGCTAAGCGAAAATATATGTTTAAAAATATTAAAAAATTCAAAAATATAAGGGTGATGATACTATCACTAACGCTTTTCGCTATCATTGCGGCATCTGTTATGGCCTATCGATCCAAAGAAGTGCTTGCTACAAAATGTTGTGTCGATCTTTGTGAGTGTACATTAGAAACCGTGCCGGATGATGCGTCTCTTTGGATTCAAAACTGGTTTGAAATCAATTTTTATGTCTGGATCAACTTATTCCTACACCGCTTAATATGGTTTGATATAGAATATTGGGAACAACATATGTTACCCTTTTTCATGAAAATAGGTGTTCATCTTGCTGCCGCAGGAACGCAACAGGTTTCTATTATTGGTATGTTCATTGATGCCGATCAACAGCTTGAGACGCAGCGCCTTCTGCAAGAACTTCATGCTGAGGCCAACAAAGACTATCACCCAAGTCGTGGCATGTGTGAATTTGGCACGCGTATTAAAAGTTTGGCAGCCTCAGAACGTAAAGGTGAAATGAACGCCCTTATTCTTAGCGAGCGCTCTACAGATCGCTACCTTGGTAATAAAGATACAGGTGCAGCAAATGGCTCAAATGGCGATGTTCTGATGCGCCTCAATCAATTCGAAGAAAAGTTTTGCGATACCTTCGATAATAATAGCAGTTTACGTTTTATGTGTCCCGATCTTGCCCCCGCATCAAACCCTTCTACGGCACAAAGAGACCGCTTGAACAAGGATATTGACTACCAAAGAACATTCGAAGATCCTTGGACTATTGATTTTGACCTCACAACAGGCAACCCACCTTCAGAGGGTGATGAGGAAATAATTGCTCTCAAAGACAATCTTTATGGGTTTGAATCCTTTAATAGAGCAGATCATAAAAAAATTCAAAATAAAACAAATAGTGACATTACAGATATACAGCAAGCATATATGGATATGCGGGCCGTTATTGCCAAGACAAAAGTAGCAGAAAATAGCTTTAATGCCATTATGGCGTTAAAGGGAGAAGGTACATCAGGATCGAGGGAGTTCATCGCCGCATATTTAGAAGAATTAGGAATTCCTGACAGTGAAGTTAATGAATTTTTGGGGGTAAATCCTAGCTACTATGCACAAATGGAAGTCTTAACCAAAAAAGCATATCAAAGCCCATTATTCTATACCAACCTATATGACAAACCCGTAAATATAGAGCGTAAGGGTGTCGCTATTCAGGCGATTGGCCTTATACAAAAATTTGATTTACTCAAAAGTTATTTGCGTACTGAAGCCTCCCTTTCAATACTGTTAGAGCTTTCTGTGAGCCAACTTCAACGTGAAGTGGAAAACAATATTCAAGCTCTTAATGATAGTGAAAAATAATATAAGGAACTCAACCGTGCTAAGACATAATAAAAATATTAAAAGCATAGTCAAAAGCTCATCAGCCATTGCACTTATCGCAATTTTGGCAGGTGTCGGTGGTTTCCTGCATCTAAAACATGATAGCTCCGAAAGCTATATTGCCCTAAACGACTTCACCCCCGGCACAGAAATATCATATGAGCTAATCGCAGATGGCTTGGTGGTTGATGAAGGTAAAAATATATACAATGAAAAAGGTCTGAAATTAAAAATTCCAAATCAACAAGCCATTACACAAGCAAAAAGCCTTGGGTACAGCCTTCGCATTACACCGGAAAGCTCGATCAGTGATGCGGAAACACTTGATCTTCTTATCAATCTTGATCGTGAGCATCAAAACATTACATTTGAAGGTGCGGGATTAAGCGATTCAGCAAACCTCACCCTCAAACACAACAAAGAGATTCAAAATATTACTCCGGATTGGGCTGGGTTATTCTCTGAAAATATTGAAAGTGACCAACAAGAACAGGGAAAATCATTTCAACTGGCTTTTCAAAATTCCGGCGTACAATCTGATTTTAGCTCAATCGGCAATGGAAAAATGGAGGTCTTTTTTCCGGGCTATGGCGATGACCAGGGAAATCTAAGTCAGGTACAAAGCAGATACTCCGCAATATTGGCAGAAATGGCGCACAACCTAACAATTGTCATGGTAACGCAGACAGAAGCTATTGGTATGTTTTTTGATGCAGGCATACAATTAGAAACACAACGCAAACACCAAGAACTGCGCGCCCGTGCACATAAAGATTATCATCCTAGCGAACAAATGTGCCGCATAGGAACATTTATAAGAAGTGTTGCACATGCAGAGAGCAAATCAGAAACAACAAAACATGCACTCAATAAAATTCTTATGAATCAATATCTTGCAATACAAAATAGCAGTGCATCAGAGGGGCCAATCGTTTTTGAAGCGGCACGTACCGCACAATATAAAAGTACATATTGCGATCCAAGAGATGGCGGAGGAGCAACAAAAGCGATGTGCGAGGATGCCCTTACTACATCCAAGCATGAGCAATTAAACAAAGATATTGATTATACCCGCACATTAGAGAGCAAGCTTACCCTTGATGTTAATTTTAATGATCTTGGAATGTCAGGCAGTGTGCCACATACATTGACTGATGATGAAGAAGATATTATTGCCCTCGCAAGAAATCTTTATTTCCCGAATGTTTTTGAAAGCCCGACAGAACCTTCTCTTGTTGCATCTCTCATTCCTCTTTTGAAACAAAATGAAATAGCACAGGCACATTTAGATTCAAGAAGCTATGCGGCAAAACTAAGCGTTGCACATAATAGTTTTTTAAATATTGTCGGTATGAAAACAGCCGCACCGGAAGGGCAGCCAAGAACGGCAACAGCAACGACACCGCCGCCGCCATCTTTCGGTTCAAGCACAATTATCACAACGCGCACAACTCCACCAGCACTCGCAGAAGATTCCGGTTGGGCGCATATGAAGGCCTTATTGCGGGAATTTGGTATGCAACCGATTGATATGAATGGAGATGGCGATACAATCGATACCGTTGATATGACCGTTGATGAACAAATTGATGAAATGCTGGGAGAACGCCCAAGCTATTACGCGCAAATGGAAGTCCTTACAAAAAAGATTTATCAATCACCTGATTTTTATACAAATCTGTATGACAAACCCGCAAATGTTGAGCGTATTGGTGTTTCATTAGATGCAATTGCTGTGATGAATCAACGCGATCGTTTTGATTCTCTTTTACGCCGGGAAATGTTGACATCGGTTCTTTTAGAAGAGGAGCTGGTACCACATGCAGAGGAAGTAAGTACACTCCTCTATGAAAGCATAGGCCAAATACAACGTGATGGTGGGTCAACTGTTGTACCTATGCCATAATTTATAAGATCTTAAATTCTTCGACACGATTTAAAAGATGATCAGGATTCTGCTCTGAAAGTTCTGCATTGGATCCATATCCCCAAAGAACCCCTGCACAACACAAATTATTTTCACGTGCGGCAATCATATCAACGGCGCGATCCCCAATCATCAGACTATTTTGTGTAATGGCTTTCTGCTCCAACAACATACGAAGCTGCATGCCTTTTTTGACCCCAACATCGCCGCCACTCACAAAATCAAAATAATCAATAAGGTCAAACATCTGAAGAATCGGGCGGGCAAAACGCTCAGGCTTTGACGTACATACCCCCATTTTGACACCGCGATCCTTTAACACACCCAGCGCCTCATCAATGCCATCATATAAGATATTCTCACGATACCCTAAATCAGCATAGCGTTCACGATAAGAGGTCACTAAAGAGCCGATATGAGCAGAATCTGTAACCTTAGTTAAGGCACGAAAACTTTCATCCAAGGGGGGACCAATTACCAGCGGAGCGAGCACATCAATGCATTGCGCCTCATATCCATGCTTAATCAATGCATAATTTATGGATTTGGTAATGCCCTCTTTCGGATCGCTCAATGTGCCATCCAAATCAAAGACCAGATAATCAAAAATCATGCAACCAACCGTGATTTAATCGTATCAAAATCTTCAAGTTGCGCCAAAGGACCCAGAGCCGCCAAAGTCGGCTTAGATGAAAATATTTTTTCTGCCACTTTTTGCAAATCATTACCATCAACCGCATTAATATTCGTAATAATATCTTCGGGCATACGAATTTTTCCACGCATTAATAATGATTTTGCATTCTGGTCGGCGCGGCTCATCATTGATTCGCGCGCCATTAAAGTTGAGGAACGCAATTGCGCCTTGGCACGGGCAATTTCCTGCGGCTCAAGGCTATGAGAGAGTTTCTGAATTTCCTCACACATGACAGGCACAAGCTCAGGCAGTTTTTCCGGCCCTGTACCGGCATAAATACCCAACTGACCACTATCACTATGTGCAGAATAAAAACTATAGACCGAATACACAAGGCCACGTTTTTCACGGATTTCCTGAAACAGGCGCGAAGACATCCCGCCCCCAAAAAGCGTTGTCAAAACCTTACCTGCGTAATAATCATCCTCTAATTGCGATGGTGCTTCGAACCCAAGAATAATATGGCTTTGCTCTAAATCTCGTGATTCACGATTTTCACCACCTTGGTAATTTGCAGGAATCAAGTGATGTGCACTATCACTTGGCAAGGCATTAAACTGTGCCTCAACTTGCTTGACAAACAAATCATGGTCCAAGTTACCACTGGCACAGACCACCATTCTTGATGGCGTATAAAACTGATTCGTATAGCCCATAAGGGTGTCACGCATCATAGATTTTATAATTTTATTTGTTCCCAATATTGGCGCACCAAAAGCCTGCGCAGGATATGCGGTTTCGATATAATGATCGAAAATAATGTCATCGGGAGTATCATGGCACATGCCGATTTCCTGCAAAATCACACCACGCTCACGCTCAATCTCATCATCGGGCATTGTCGAGTTTTGAACAATATCCGCAAGCACATCAAGCGCCAGAGACAAATCCTCCTTCAACAAATGAATATGATAGCTGGTAATCTCTCGGCTGGTATAAGCATTCATATGCCCGCCAACATTCTCAATCACTTGGGCAATATCAAGCGCGTTGCGCTTTTTTGTGCCTTTAAACAACATATGTTCAACCATATGCGCCGCGCCATTATAGGTCAGATCTTCGTTACGCGTACCAACATTAACCCACACGCCCACTGCGACACTTTCGACAGACGGAACATAATCGGTAACAACGCGCAAACCATTAGGGAGTTTTGTAATTTGAATATCGCTCATAAAGATATGGATACCTTTTATTGATAGGGGATGCAATGGGTTTTCGTAAAACGGTTAGGCCGCCAGATCATTCTCTGATTTATCACGGACAAGCTTGGCGAAATCTTGCCAGAGTGCAACGCGACGGGGGATAAGATCTTCGCTGGTATAGTTTTTAGATTTGGTGAAATTATTTTGCGCCGCTGCTAATTGTGCATCAGGGCTTATCATCTGAATGATTTGCTGTGCTAAAATTTTCGAATCACCAACCGGATGAATAAATTTTTGATCCAACACCTCATGCGATGCACCTGCGTCAGACGATAAAGACGGACAAGCACGGCTCATAGCTTCAATGAGGGAACGAGGCAAACCCTTATGTAGGCTCGGCTGAAGATATATATCAATACCATCCAGCCATTCTAACACATGATCACCACGCGCAATCGTACCGCAAAATTCAACGCAGCCCTCTAAGCCATTATCATAGATAAGATTTTTCCACTGCGCGGCAATGCCTTGTCCCAGAACTTTAAACTGAATATCTGGTAAGTCTTTATTTGCATCACAATGCGCCTTCACAAGGCCAAGCGCGGTCAATGCAACATCCATACCCTTTAACCCATTTGCAAAATGCCCGATCAAACCAATGCTCATATGCTCTGGCTTTGATTCTATGCGTTCAATACGACGCGTTAAAACATCATCGGAAGGCGAGGATATTTCAATATTGGGGGCGCTTTGTGATTTACCCAAAGTAGGGTAACGCGCCTGTAAGAAGCTCTCTGTTGCGTAGATCACTGCATCGGCATGGCGCACCATATCACGGGTTCTTTGATGACGCAGAGGCGCATAGATTTTATGCAAGACATCACCACGCGCGAATTCCTTATCATAGGTGCAACCGCTCATCTCTATAGCATAGGGTTTACCGCATTCACGCGCCGCCCTTGCTGCCATTAAACCATATTCAACAGGACCACGAATAATTACCGCATCGGCGCGCTTTACTTGCTCTTTAATACGTTTATAGATACGCGTCGTTTTTGTTATACGCTTAATAGGGGCATGAATATTAGGCAGCAAGATATGATCAACATTTCGACCTGAGGAAATTTCAACCACGCCATTTTCCTGCGCGTGCAAATTCTTTTTGCGTCCAATCACAGTCATACTATCGAAATAAGGAAGAAATCGCCCCTCCCATAGAGCATAAGGAAATGCGCCGTAGCTTAATACTGTTCCATCACGTTTTTTTGAATAATATGTATCGTGACAAAACAGAACGTGCATTTTTTAAAAATCCATTTCTATCAAGGCGACTATAATCGCCGCAATATTTCCGAATGCAAAGACCGCGTAAGATATTTTGATCCACATAAATTTCGGCAATATTGAGTAACGAGACGTATCATATAGATCATGAACAACGGTCTCAGCAAGCTTTTCAGGGCAATTGAAAACAGGGAGTATTTTATCAAGGAAAACCTGTTTCTCCAAATGGCCTATATCATTAAAATGCAGAAGGTTCAGCTCCCTATCCCCTGATTTGCGATAGCGACGCTTAGGATAGATACACACAATAGCCGCCAGAATACTGAGAATAGAGGACAAAACGGAAATCATGGCCGCATATTTAAATGTTCCATGTTCAATTGCATTAATACATACAGGAACAAGAAGGGAATTGAGGAAGATCATCACCTGTGCTTTTTGATCCAGAAGCCTTAGAATCGTAACAAACTTATTAACCGTAGCGGACATAACCTGCCCACGCATTAAAGCCTGCCACTTTTGTGCTTGCACCACATCTTCTATTTGTTCAACCATAATCAAAACCCGACTTATTTATAGCATTTGCGCTATGTATCATTTCAAATGCACTTTAATCAGGTTTCTCTAATTTTAAAAGGGAAATACAACGCTTTTTATAAAAAACTTATTCTTACTCTTCAGAAGGTCCGTCAAGATCTTCCTCACCGGCAGCAGGCATAATATTTTGAAGATCTTGCGCCATATCATCCATGGCAATATCAGGAATTTCTGAAGCCGCCATCGTATAATCGCCCAAGGCTTGTGGCGCTTGATTATAAAAACGCTCCCCAAATTCATCAGCCATCGCAACACCTGATGTCAAACCAATCAATATTGTAAATACCGCCAGAAAAAAGAAACGCATGATCTTAACCCTTTTAATAACACCCATGATCTATCTACCTTTTTATTATTTACACTATGCTTTACCACAAACAACAGAGTTATGTCAAAATTCGTATTTTAACCACACACGCATTGCCAAGCCTTATTATGTTGGGGTATATCATTTATGAACTATTTTACAAATTGGAATAATAATGAATCATAATGACATCAAAATAATCACGGCCGCAGAAAATACGCCTGATGATGACGGTATGAATGATAATAATAACGACGGCCAGCACGAGCATGGCCTTGTTTTAAAAACACGCCCGAAAACGCAGAAACCTTCTATGTATAAGGTTTTATTGCTTAATGACGACTACACGCCGATGGAGTTTGTTGTCCATGTTCTTGAAAGTATTTTCAAAAAAAACAGGCAAGAAGCCACAGATATTATGCTGCATGTGCATCGACGTGGTGTTGGCATTTGCGGTGTTTATACCTTTGAGGTTGCAGAAACTAAAGTAGCGCAAGTCATGGA
>CAXBFT010000009.1:0-19840 GCA_963974945.1 uncultured Alphaproteobacteria bacterium | reverse complement strand
AACAACTGCGAACATTACGAACTTACGACTGGATTAAAAAATGGGGGTTGACCACAACAAAAAATAAATGATGAAGAGGATCATTTTATTAGTGAGAAACATACAACCCTGAAAACACAAAATGATATAATAGACTGGAATTACTTACACGAATTTACTGATGGTAATACAGAAACAGAGGCATTAATTATTGATATATTTATTACGAACCTCAGATCCGATATAGAAAACCTGCACGCATGTCTCAAAAATAAAGACTATTCAGGGTGGGATTCTTGGGTGCATAAATTATATGGTGCATCGGCTCATATTGGCGCTGTTTCATTGGCAAAAAAATGTGACTATGGTCAATCATTATCGATAGATAATGACAATGAAATTCACAAAACTCATAAGGCGATCTTAATTGAATATAAGCGGGTCAATGATTTTTTGAGCAGTACCGAAAATCACAAAGAGTTAGACTTGAGATATGATGGTTCTGTCACAAAGTTTAACTGAGTTTAAAAGGTCTCGCAACAGCCCAGATTTTACATGGTCGCGGTAATCCCCCCATAAATTGATGTGGCCCACTATTGCGGACAGAAAAGTTATAAAAGTCTAAATGAAGGAACGTGGTTTACACATTGATCACGCAACATTGAACCGTTGGGTTTTGCACTTTGTGCCGCTCTTGGAGAAGGCATCTAGAAAATATAAACGCCCCGTTCATGCAGTTGGCGGATGGATGAAACCTATATTAAGTAAACCTAATAATCAATCATTCCAGATTATATTTTAGAATTTTCAACATAGAAATCAAAAAATAAAAACGTTGCGTCTCGTATATTTATGTGGCGCCTTTTCGGTTAATGACAACCATTACTGTTTTAATAATGATAACCATGTCTCCCCAAAAAGACCAATTGCGGATATACCAACTATCCCAAATTACGCGGCGATCAAAGGTCGTTTCACTGCGTCCACTCACTTGCCAAAGGCCCGTAATTCCG
The DNA here is from genome assembly GCA_963974945.1 of uncultured Alphaproteobacteria bacterium. Lineage (GTDB taxonomy): Bacteria > Pseudomonadota > Alphaproteobacteria > Micavibrionales > Micavibrionaceae > UBA1672. Next base: position 18,848 of record CAXBFT010000009.1, on the reverse strand, counting down.
GGTTTAAGCATGGTGTAGTCTTTTATGGATGGGCCATACGCTTCAATTTCATTAGGCAAAATAGGCCGTGGCCCGACTATACTCATTTCATTAATGAACACATTCCACAGCTGTGGTAATTCATCAATACTTGTTTTTCTAATGAATTTTGTAGTCTTTGTTTTAACCCGAGGATCATGACGAAGTTTAAAATACTTATCCCAATAGGCTTGTTCCTCTGGATTTTCTTCGAGGTATTTTGTTAGAAGGTGGTCAGAATTAGATTCCATTGTTCTGAATTTCCAACATTTAAAGGTTTCACCATTTTGTCCGACACGCCTGCCACCATAAAAAACCGGCTCATCCCTATTTTCAAGTTTCAGAAGAATAGTAATAATAAGAATGGGTATACAGAAAATGGCTAAGCCTAATGATGAACCAATAATATCAACGCAACGTTGAAGGGTTTTTTGGAAAAGAGAGAGTTTATTTCTTTTGGTTTCTAATAACATAACATCATTACCGAAGAAATAGAGCGGCTTAGCTTGGTGTAAGCTGATTTGAGAGATCATGGGTACTAAAGAAAATTCGATGTTATTATCTTTCAATAACCGAAGAAGCCTGTCCCTTTTCTCTCCTCTAAACGTATCCATAGAAATAATATAGTGAAGATCAGGATGCCTCTTGATGAATTTTGAATAGTCAATTTGCCCATCTAAGAAATTAATATCTTTGTATAATGGCGGGATGTCATCGTGGTTCAGAACATTCGATTCTTTATCACGGATAAGCGCATATTGCGGATCGTAGCCAATACCAAGATCCCCACTAATCGCATAAAGAATATCAGTAACAGTTCCAACATCGCCAATAAGAGCGACCGGTACTTTCCAGCTTGGGATTTTTATTTTAATCACATAAAATCCGGCGCGTAATGTCATCAATAGACAAAGAGAGACCGTCCAGTATGTGATTGAATATAAGGGTATATAATCATTTAAAATTGTGCCTCTTGCTACAATTTCAATAAGCAAAGCAGCAACAACAATTTTCACTGAGAATTGAATTTTATTCCACCATGGAATCCGGCGGCTATACTGTCTGGATATACAAAAGGCGCAAATGACACCTACACCCAGAGCGTATGTTATGGCATGCGGTTTGAAGTCGGCGAATAAATCAGCGCCTCGAGGCTCAATGAGCAGAGATGTAAGTGCATGCCCCAAAATAAAGGCGCTTATATCTAAGACCAATGATATGAGTTGGATAAAAAGAACAGGCTTGGAAAACGTTTTATTCACTGGCACAAGGTCCTAACAACCATCACTTAAAGATATTATGACATATGGTTATATGTTATTAAATTTTACATCAAGTTCTTTTTATCATGAGGCGTTTAATACGACCCCAATAACTTTGGAGGGATCAAGAATTTCAACACTGCGTTTAACTTCTTCGGTTGTTGTAACCCCTTCTTTTACAACAAGTAAAAAGGCATCGACATGCGGAAGGAAAACCAAAGGATCATCTTGATCCAGCAGCGGGGGCATGTCGTAAATGATAATGCGGTCATCGTAACGCTCCTTCAGTTCATTCGCCAGTTTGTTCATGTCCGGAGAGCCGAGTGTTTCGGATGAAAAATCAATAGCATCTCCAGCAGGAAAAACACTTATGCGTTGAAAGGGAAGCCTAACCAAGCATTCCGCAACGGTAGCTTTGCCGGCAATGTAATCGGTTAAGCCCACTTTTGTATCAATACCAAGATATTTTGCCAAGGATGGATCACGTAAGTCCAAATCAACCAGAAGAACAGTTTGCTTTAAATCTTGCGCAATACTAACTGCTAAATTTGCTGCCGTTGTTGTTTTCCCATCGCCATATCTCGGGCTACTAATAGCAAGCGTTTTAAACTTGTTTTTTTCCATGGTTTGTAATATTTGCGTGCGCAAAAAACGAATGATGTCGGCTTCTTTGCTTTGGGTGCGATGTGCAACGATATGATTTTCATCCAAAACGCGTTCAAAGTCAGAGAGCTTTTTCTGTTTTGCCTCTAAGATTTCGGTATCTAAGTTAAACAACTTATTCATATTCATTTCCAATTTTAATTTTAAATATTTCATAGCCCAACCTTACGGCTAACGACAGCCTCAAAAACATCGAATGGCATAATAAAGGCGAAAAATATAATGAAAAGAATAACAAAAACAATTGGCCCTATAACAAGTGCTTTTTTAATAAGATTAATTTCGTTAATTTTTTCGTCATAACTTTTGAATGTAGGAATAGTGACCAAAGGTGATACACCTAGTAAACTTTCCAAATGTTTGGGTCCAATGACCTTTTGCGATAAAATTTGAATACCTAATACCGTGCCTAAACCAGCCATAACAGAAAATACCATGCCTGCTAGCAGGATTATTTTTCGAGAGGGCGATGTGCCGCGAGGTAGTTCGGGTGGGTTAATAACCGCTAGACGATGCCCTGAATGACCCTCTTCTATTGTTTTGCTCATATCCGCAGAAAGCTTACGCGCAGTAAGTTCTCTGTATAGAAGCATCATATTATCATAATCACGCGCCAAACCGGCCAATTGTTGTTCTGATACAGGGTTTGCCTCAATCGCGTCTTGATATTCTGATTGTTGCTCTTTGATTTGATCTCTTTGTGCAATTAAAGCGTCTTGTTGCTTTTCTGCTGCATCTAACTGGGCAACAATTTGTAAATATGCCGGATTATCAGCGTCATTTTTAATACCCATTTCGTCATATGCGCCTTGATCCGCATCTGCTAATTCAGCCTTAAGCTTGTCTAATTGACTGACCAACTGTTTTAAATCCGGATGCTCTGACCCGTATGTGTTTTCTGTTGTTTGAATTTTTGCCTCTATATCATATATTTTTGCTTTGATACGCGCGGTATTGCTGGCGGAGTTAGAGCCCTGATCTTTCTCAAGCGCCTTTATTTGTCTTGCCGTTTTCAACAGATCCGGGTGTTTGCTTCCGTATTTTGATTTGAGAGTGGCATATTGAGATTTTAATGCTCTTAATTGTATGGCTGGGGTTGTTAATGTTTCCCCGCTATCAGCAATGATAAGTGAATAAGGTTGTGTTTGGGCTAATTGTGCGCGTAAAGCTCCTATAAGGCCCAAGCTTGAAACGACTTCACTTTCTATGGCTAATAATCTTGATGTAGTTGTCACAGATGCTTGCTGATTGAAGACTAGAGCGTCTGCTCTGATGTTTCCATTTTGCGCTCTGAATCCGGCTATTTTCTTTTCTTGCTCTTCTAGGGACGCTGTTAATATATCAATTTGTCCTTGCAAGAATTCTGAAGTTTTTTGTGCTGTTTTCCTGCGGTCTTTTAGATCGGCATCAAGAAAACGCGTCACAAGCTCATTAACCGTTTTTTGTGCCTTTAATGGGTTTGGATATTCAAAGCTAAGAACGAAGGCAATAGCCGAGAGTTGCAAAGCCGTTGCCTTTTGCGCAGATGCAGGGTTTGCCAATGATGTGCTGACAAGTCTTAAATTGATTTTTTCATTCATATCTTGTGCTATATAGGCAATAGGCGTCTTTTCACGCGCTTTGGGATATAAGTCTAGTTTTGCAATGATTTCTGCAAGGGAAGACGTCGACAGGACGGTTTGTTTTAGGCGGCTAATTTGTAAGTCAGCAAGAGCAGTTGCAGATAACATCGCACCATTTGATGTTTCAAGGGCTTCCATTGATATTTCAGGGCGCGCAACTTCTACTGTTGCATATGCCCTGTATTTTGACCAATTAATGGCAAAGATGAGAGAGATAAAGAACAAGGATCCGCAAACGACTAAAAACGTTATCTTCATACGGCGGATTACCGATATATACTCAAGTGGATTCATCGCAGACATTCTTTAATTTCCTACATCAATTTTAATTTTTTAAAACATAGTTTCTATTTTAATTTATAATCTAAGCTTGCTCTGATGACATTCCGAGAGGCTTGATCTTTATTTGTTATATAATTTTCTTGCGCATACTTATAAGACATTGAAAACTTTAAATCTCTTGAAACATCATATGCAGTATCAATATACGCACTGTAAGAATTATCAAGATCATCTGATGAAAAAGATGACTGTTTTGCCTTTTTATATTCTGTCTTTACATTTAAAAGCCATTTTGGCGCTATTGCAAATTCATTACTGATTTGCGCGGTGGTTATATCAGATTCAGTACCGTTTGTTAAGGCCTGCCGTGCTCTGCTAATACTAAATATTGCTGTATTTTGTTGATCTGAATGCTCAATCTTAAAAGAATAAATTGGGTTGATTTCCCAATCACCTTGTTGAGCATCACCAGTATAGCGTGTTCCTAACATACCGAAAGAAGTTTCTATCGTGGTCTTTGGCGTAAGGCTATGCTGCCATGTTAAAAAGGGCCCCACACTATCTGATGTAAGCTCTCTTCCGCTGAGTGCTTGGTATTGTTGATACTGAAAAGCCACGCTTAATGTATTTCTGTAATCCATAGTATAAGCCAAGAACGGAGATACCGTTTGTGTCTGGTGATCTGTTAATGATGATCCGTCATTATAAACGGTCTCAGACCAAAGGGTATTGATCCCCATACTTTTGCGGCGACTTAACTTATATATAAAACTGGGTGAAACAGAAAAATTGAGGCGACGATCGGAAAGACGTGTAAGCCCGAGTGCATTTTCATCTGAGGTGCGTGGTGTGTCATATTTTACAGATCCGTTTAGTTCTGTAATCCAGCGCGCGGTCTGTCTTTTGAAATTTAAGTTAAAGAAAAAATCAGTTGTATTATATCCTGAAATATCAAATTGATTGCGCCTTATAGAGGCGTCTGTCATGAAAACGCGGCTTCTGTTTTCACGTTTATATTCTACGGATGCCGTTGATTCTATACCGCGAATGGTGTCCTGCGGTGTATTATCCGGGCGCATTAAGGGATTTGTATCAAAGACAGCGGTTTCTTTTATTCCGACACTAAACCCGTCCCGTGCAAAGACGCTGCTGGAAAAGCATAACAAGTATAACGCGCTTCCTAATGTAGATAACCCGAAAAAACACAGCGCAGAAGAAACCGGTTTTAAATTTTTCATGTCACTAGAAGAGTCCTGAAGTTGGAACAATAACGATGTCACCTGGAATCAGGTCTATATCATCCAAAAGATTTTTACCTTTAGAGATGTCACTAAAAGAAAATTGTATTTTTTCTTTTGATCCATCTAAATTTTTTCTGACGATAATAATATCATCTTTATCTGCGTAAGGGGTGAATCCGCCAACCTGACTGAGGGCTTGTGTCACGGTCGTTGATGAATTAAGGAATACATCGCCCGGTGTTTGCACTTCACCAATAACACTTGCTTTATGGCCTAAAGGTGCCTTTACCGTAACTGTAACCGCGGCCTCTGGTATAAAGTATTGTAGTTTTGATAAAATGATGTTTTGCAATTCAGACGGGCTTTTATTCTGTGCATTTAATGTTCCGATCAAAGGAAAGCTAAAGCTACCATCCGGTAAAACAACAATTTCACGATCCATGTCTATTTCTTTCCAAACACTCACTTGTAAAATATCGCCGGGAAGAATGACATAGCCATCCTCTGCTGCGGAGGCTTCCGTGGGTATTAAAATAGCAAACATTATAAAAATAAATATAAATTTAATCATTTTCTTAATCATTTTCTTTAGAGAATCGTTGAGTAAAATTAATATACGAGAATTGGTTTTGATACAGCAAGCCATGGGGCAAGCTTAATACACAGATATAAAGATACCTTACAATGAAATATAAGGAAAGGAAATGAAAAAGGCGCTTTAAAAAAGCGCCTTAATTCTAATTTTTATCTATTTGTCTAGCAATTATGCTGCGACAGCAGAAGCTTTGTTCTTACGACGGTAAGAGAAGCCCATAAGTCCAGCCAAACCTGACAAGAATAATGGTAATGCTGCAGGCAAAGGAACTGCTGATACAGAATAAGAGATCTCTAAATTTTTGCTTCCTGAAACCAAGCCAACAAAAAGATTAAGATAGTCAACAACACCTGATGAAACATTTTTAATAACTGCTGTTGCAGTATTTGTTCCAAAATCAGTTTGCGCACTTGCTACGGCAAGTGGAGTTGAAGACAAACCATTTGTAAGGCCAACAGCATTTACACCCAATAAATTAGATGCAGATGCATAACCTTCATAAGTATTACCACCATCAACATAGTTATATTCGCCAAGAACACCAAACAATGCAGTTTGAAGGTTACCAGAGAAATTATATGTGAATGTAATCATGCTGTTTGCCGGAAGAGATCCAGAAACTTGACTAACGATAGCAGAACCAAAATGTCCGATATCGCCGATCACTCCGCTATCACCAACTGAAAGGTTACCCATGTTCACAGAAAAACCAGTGTAATCGTACGCTGCGTTAGCACTATGTGAACCAAATGCCATAGCGAGTACAGCCGCGCCAATTGTTAAAATCTTTTTAATATGCATTTTTAAAATCCAATTCATTTACTATTAATTAGATTTCAATTACCACACTAAAAAAATAAGTACAATGTTTTTTTTAGGCTTTATGTCTAATTTCCTCCTGCTCATTGCCGTACTTCTTTAAACTGGTATTTTGCCATCACTTATTATATTAAAAGTGATCATAAATAATAATGTAAGGACGTCGCCTCATGAAAAAAAATGTAAGTATTCGCATAATTTGCCTGTTTATGACGTGTTTATTATTTACTGCCTGTAAAAGCCCTGAGGAAAAACATGATAAATATATAGAGAGAGGCGATTCTTATTTTGAACAGTCTGACTATATAAAGGCCAGACTAGAGTATAAGAACGCGGCAAAGATCATCCCCTCCTCTTCAGAAGCTATTTATAAACTTGGGTTAATCGAAGAGGCCGAAGGGAATTATCAAAGCGCATGGTCTGCATTTATGGTGTCTGAACAGCAAAACCCTGAATTTTTACCTATTCTTTTAAAGCTTTCTGAATTTTTTATAATTGGGCAACAAACTGAAGAAGCCAATAAACGTATTGATAAAATACTGGCTATTGATCCACAACACGCAAAGGCGCATGCGCTTAAAGCATCTATTTATTTACGAGATAAAGCATTCAATCAAGCGCAACAAGAAATTGACTTATCCTTTAAATATGACCAATCAAACTTAATTGCTTATTCAGTGCAAGCGGGCATGTATATAGCGCAAAAGAAATATGAAACAGCTATACAAACTTTAGATAAGGGCATTGTTCTTAATCCTAAAGAGCCGTCTTTGTATCTTTTAAAGGCAACAATTTATAGTGAGCAAGATGATGTGCAGGCTGTGACGGATGTTTATACAAAATTGTTTGAAATTTTTCCGGAGAAAATCTCGTATAGATTTGATCTGGCACAGATTTTGAAAGAATTTTCTAAAACCGAAGAGGCAAGAAAAATTTACCAAGATGCGGTATTGGCGTTCCCTGATAATGGTGAAGCAAAACTGAGACTTATTCAATATCTTGAGGTTGAGCAAGGCATAGGAGAGGCAAAGCAAGAAATTCAGAGCTTTATTAAAAATGAGCCGGAGCAAAAGCTTTTTTACTTGTGGCTTGCTGATATTTATACGCGTAATAATGAGCATGAGAATGCGATCTTAACGTTAAAGAATATTATCGATACAGATCCTGATAATTGGATAGGTTTAAACGCGCAGACGAATCTGGCACAAATAGAACTTAGTCGCGGTGATATACAGCTTGCGAATAATTTAATCACTATAGTTTTGAAAAAAGAAGTTAATAATATAGATGCCTTGCTTCTGAGGGCAAATCTGAGTTTCATACAGGGCGATTATAGAAAAGCCATTCAAGATTTACGAACTATTCTGAACCATGACCCAAAGTTTTTGAAGGCATCCAGAACGCTTGCAGAAGCTCTACTTATTCAAGGGCATAATGATTTAGCTATCGATACTTTATTACAAGCTCTTGAAAAAACGCCGGATGATAAAGGGACGCTCGTAGGATTAGCTCAACTCTATGCGTTACGTGGAGAGCAGGACACTGCAATCAATATTTTAAAGCAGGTCACAGATATTTTTCCTGATTACAGTGTTGCGTGGGAAAGCATTGCAAGAACAGCACTTGAGGTGGGACAGGTCACTGTTGCAGAAAACGCGATTAAGGAACTACAAAAAATTGACGATCAAGATACACTTTCCAAATTCTTACTTGCCAAAATAGATATACAAAACGGTCATGAGCAAAAAGCATCTGATGCCCTGAAGGCAATCATACAAAATGATGTAAACGCCCCCCTTTCTGCATATGCGTTAGCCACGTTACTTGAAACGGCAAAAAGCAAGGAAAACGTAGGGGATGTAAAAAAATTCTTAAGTGATTTGCCTGATCACACCCCTCTTTCTCTTACTATTTTAGGGGCCATTAATATGCAAAACAGGAATATGGAAGAGGCAGAGGTCGCATTTAGGCAAGCCATAAAGCTCAATCCTAAATCACAAGATGCTTATACATCATTGGCACAAATATTGTTGGAACAAAAATCACCTCAAAACGCTATCGAAGTATTAGGGGCAGCAGAACAGGCTATTCCATCTGAGGCCGGCGCATCCATGTTAAAGGCAATAATTTTAACGCAAATTGGTGAGTTTGATCAGGCCATCGCAATTTATGAAGCGGCCATTGAGCGTAGCGACGTTGCCGAAGCTGCCTCGAATAATATGGCGCAAGTCATTGCAGATTTTAAATATAAGGACACTGCCCTTCTTAAAAAAGCACGCCTTATTGCGGAACGCTTTATAAACTCTTCTAATCCCAATCATTTGGATACACTTGGGTGGGTTTATTATAGAAGTGATCTTTCTATTCAGGCTCAACCTATATTGGAAAAAGCTATGAAATTTACAAAAGAGTCTAATCCGCAAATTGCTTTTCATTATGGCGCTGTGCTTAAGGCGAATGGAAATATGGAGCAGGCAAAGAAATATCTGCTACAAGCGACATCTAAAGACTTCTCTTATGATGGTTTTGATGAGGCGAAGCGCCTGCTGGAGGATCTCAAATAAGGGGCAGCCATTCTACCACTTGATGCCAATCACGTTCCGCTTCCTGCATTACGGTTAAAAGACAATAATGCACACTCAATAAGTGCTACAGCAACATCAGCAAAAAATGCGACTTCTTTTGATGCGGAGACACAGATAATAAGTGTCTATGCGAGCGGCCCTGTTTATATGCGTTTTGGTGCGGCGGATGTTGTTGCAACATCAAGCGATCATTATTTCCCGGAGGGTGTTTATTATGACTTCTCTATTGGTGGGAATAATACAGGCCATTTTACCCACCTTGCTGTAATTCGCGCCAGTTACGATTGTGACGTTCATATTTCTGAGAAGCATTAATTCGTTAGACATTTGTTTTACAGCCAATGCCTTGGTGGTTTTGGCTGTAAAGCGTTTTTTATAGCAGGTGCGCCAACTCGTTGAGCTGCACTTGGAAAACATTCTATTATTCAACAAAGAGGTTACCGTTCGCAATCATAGTTGCTAAATCTACTCCTTGATCGTTAAACACCACATAACTTTGGAACGATGATCCGTTAAGTGCGCCGTCTACATCAATTTCAAGTGTTACACTACCCACGCCGTTTAATGGGTTACCATCACCACTATCCGTTAGACGAACATAGTCACTGATGAGCTCACCAAGCGCAGAATCATACCCAATCACATCTGCACCTGTATTATCAGTGATGTATTCCAAATTAAGGAATTCAACGCCCAATGTGTAGGCCATCGTTTTTAAATCATGTTCATAGGCTCTATTTCTTCTTTATGATGCAGTTAAACTTTGCGACAGAACCATCATTGTTGTATGAAGCTACTGACTAAAATATTTTTATGAGTATTCAACGGATTACAGGAGATGCAATATGCCGACAGGAAGTATCATTTTTTTCAAAGAAGATAAAGGCTATGGCTTTATTCGCCCTAAAGACAGCGATGATAATGTTTACCTGCATATTTCTGCGTTACAAGCCTCTGGTATTGATAAAGTAGAAATTGGACAACGTTTAACTTTTGATCTTTTATCCAAAGACGGAAAAAATTCAGCTACCAATATAAAATTTTTAAGTTAGTCGAATTTTCCGGAGGCTATGGCTGAATCTAAAATGAAGTGCGACTTCCGTTAATTTATGCAAAGTTTATATGACATTACGCTTAAGTATCTAACATGCTATGAGCCCGTATGGCCTAAAGATCAAGAAAGGTAGTTTTAAGTGCAAATTTATATCGCAAATGACAACCCTCGAGCCGCTGCTTTGGCACAGGAGTTATCCTTGCCTTTGACCTCTGATTGGGATGGTATGGGATGCTTATTGCGATACGAAGATAATTTTCTAACAATTATAACCGCAGATGCATTGAAATATAGCGTTGATTTTTTGTCTGGTCGTCTAAATTACCGCCAAAATCGTGTCACACATGAGGCTGTTGTGAAAGCGATGGGACAAAAAAAAAGAGTGTTAGATGCCACAATGGGATGGGCACGCGATAGCTTTCTTCTATCACAGGCAGGATACGATGTTTGCAGTCTTGAGCGATCCCCTGTTGTTGTCGCATTAGTACAGGATGGGTTGCGGCGTTTACAAGAACAACCTTTTAAGATCCTTCAGCAAGAGGCTGTGGAATATATATCAACCTTAAATCAGAATGATTTTGACTGTATCTATCTTGATCCAATGTTTTCAGATCTAAAAAAGTCATCATTGGTTAAAAAGGATATGCAAGTTCTGCAATTATTGGCGATTCATGATGAACAGCAAGGGACTTTGTTAGAGGCAGCCCTTAACACGAATACAAAACGAATTGTTGTCAAACGCCCCGCCAAAGGTGCGACCCTGACGTCACAAAAACCTAACCATTCCTATACAGGCAAGGCCTGTCGTTTCGATGTGTATTTTTCTTAATATCGTTCCCTACACCAAAAACCAGGAAAACAGTCATAATTTTATTGGCGCGCCCTTAAAATCATGGGTAGTGTAGCAAAGTTTAACACATTAATCGAATTTTAGAATTTCCCGTCTGGTTTTGCTGTTTTCAACAGTATAGTTTCAGGTTCTGTCGCAACGCCTCCTTCACACATCATCTTTTCGATGTTGCCAGTTCACAGAGCATAAGACACGTACCAGCAGACACATTTTAAGATAATGAAATCATAAAAAACTCCAGAAAGAAGGAACTTCAGATTCTAACAGACATTTGAGCAAACGTTAAACTTTGCGACACAACCATTTTTGTTAGACTACCTTTTAAAATTATAATAATTTAATATAGTATTCGAAAAATGGCCATTAGCCCCATAGGCGTAGTTACTATCTAGAATTTTATTATGGGCTAATATTTGTTTTTCAGAAGGAAGTTTCGGTTCTTCTATAAATTCTTTTACTGTACTTAAAATATTTTCTTCAGAGTTATCACAAAAATAGATACCGTGGTGGTCTAGTATAGATTGGGTTGGGTTTGAATTAAATGGTTTATGAAATAGTTGCTCAAATGGTACCAATTCATCATTTTCTTTATATTTAAATATCTTAAATGTTGTTAAATCTCCTTTTAGAAAGTTTGGAGCATTAGAAACATTGTACCAGTTTACATTAACGCTGTTTATTCCAAAGAGCATGGGTATGCTCGCTGGCCCAGAGGCTAAACCAATATAAAATTCACAGTGTGAAAGGATATAGGCATCCATCATTTCAGATTGAATATCTGCATGAGCATAATCAAATAACATGTTTCCACATATTTCGACCATATTGCTTATATCTACCATGTTATGGTCACCCAATCGGATGATTGCATAGCCTTGATCTATTAAATATTTGATAGCAGGCAGGTATGTTTGTATATCTGCATTACGTGTATTCTGGCTTGAAATATTATAAAATCCATTATCCCTTACATGCAGTGCTATAAATTTTTGATTGTTTGGTATGAATTTTTTTAACTGCTCTTGCGCTATATTTACATCTTTATCAGGAAAACTGATCAATGGCTTATGGTATTTATTTTTGTATGTGTTCCATATTTTATGTGCAGCAATTTCTGTCGGATATGTTAGATCAAATTTAAAAGAATTATCTTCTTTGAATAATGGGGATACAAAAAAAGGCGATAAAATGAATTTTAAAAATGGGTTGCGTATAAAAATTGCGTATTCATTATATAAGTTAAGAATATAACGATTTCCATCTCTATAAGAGGATGCTAGAAGCAATATTTTGTAACGAGGGGTTTTTTTATATAAGATATCTTCTCGTAAAAAAAGGTCAAGATATATAACAGAGCCAATTTGTGCTAAATCTATTGTCGAAAATCGGTAGCCATTTTTTTGAAGGATATAAGCAACTGGATATAATATATAAGAGGCGCTCATCATAGAACCAAGACGCAGAAAATATAATATTTTTCGCGCACGTGAACCATTTTTTGTAAAACAGCCTGCCCAGAGCTTTTTTAACTGGTTTTCATACGTAGATATAGAGTAATCAGGCGGTGGAGATAAGATAGAATCCAAAAGCCGCATCAATGATTTTAATGAAATCTTTGGCATCGTCACTTAATCATAACATAAGAATGCTTTTTATATGGATTCCAATCGATTATTTCTGATGTAATCGTTTTGTTTTCTAATCTTTGACTTAATTCGTTGAAATATTCCAGATTATCAATTCCTTCAAAGACAGAGTTGCAGGCAAAAAATGCAAATTCAGATCCCTGAATCAGTGGTTCTAGTGTTTTACGAAGCTCTATTGGGAACTCAGTAAAAGCCCAATATGAAACAATTATATATGGTTTCTGTTTTGCGTCTTCCATAAGAATTTTTGTGTCTGAGTAATATTCAATTTCAGATAGATTTACGTCTTTTGATATTTCATTTAAAATACGTTTTTGTATTTCTAACATGGGTGGAATATCAAATATTGACACACCTTTTTCACTTAAGGCTGCGTGTACTGCAATATTTGCACCTGTTCCGGCACCAAGTTCAATAATATGGGTATTATTAAGTGTTTCTATTAACTTAGCATTATTATCTGTGAATTTACTGAGCCCATACTGATATGTTAACAGCCAACGGTTTACAATCTCATAATCCATGTCTTCAAAGTTTGTAGATATAGATTTTGATACTTGATTAACGGTTGATTGAATTTCTTCTGGTATTATCTCAATGTGTTTTTGTGTAAAGCTATTTTTTAAGAAATCAATATACGATTTGGAATGCCAGCCTGTTGCAACACCGCGAATGATAAAAGTCTGCGTCAAAAATTTAGTTGAAATATATTTTACATACATTGAAATAATATGATTAAAGCTTTTCCAAACATCACTTTCAATCTTAACATTTATGTTCTCTGCTTTGTTTTTTTCAAATTTGTTGCCCAAACGTTTTGGCAAAGAACGCATGTATAATATAAGGAAGTTTGCGATCACCCGTTTTTTATCAAAGGAGCTCGGTAGCTCTAAGTTTACCAGTGTCCACATATCTTTAATTAATCCGCACATCTAATTTCATTCCTTATAAAGTGTTACATAAGCTACCAAAGACCTTGTATGCAAACAAGACACTAATGCTTTAATATTTATTCGCCATGCACAAGTTTTTTAAAGTAAGGCTGTGTTTTAAGTAAATTTGTGTAATTGCCCTGGTCAATTAGTTGGCCTTTTTCTAATACAAAAATTTTATCTGCTTTTTTGATTGTCGATAAACGATGTGCGATTAATATAATTGTTACATTCTTGCTGATTAATTCAATCGACGCCATAACATCATTTTCTGTATTAGGATCTAGTGCACTTGTTGCCTCATCAAAAATAATAATGGAGGGTTTTTTATATAAGGCACGCGCAATGCCTATTCGTTGTAGTTGACCACCACTTAAACGCACGCCCCTTTCCCCAACCATTTCATTATATTGATTTGGTAGCGTTTCAATAAAGTTATGTAATTGAGCTAATCGTGCGGCTTCGTAGACCTTATCCATGTCTATATTTTCTTCTGTAATGCCAAATGCAATATTTTGAGCAATAGTGGCATCTGTTAAGAAAATGCTTTGTGGTACATATGATATGCTTGCTTGCCAACTACCTATATTATCACCATCTAGCTCTAGCCTATCAATTGTTAGGGAACCTTTCTGTGGTGTAAGTAATCCAAGCAATATATCTGCAATTGTGCTTTTTCCGCTTCCTGTTTGGCCTACAAATGCCGTTGTTGTTTTGGCATGAATTTCAAAATTAAGGTTTTGTAATGTCCATTGTGTCTGTTGTTTATTTAAACCTTGATCGTAGTCGAACCATATATCATTAAACTGAATTTTATCTTCTAACTCGATGATTGGAGTTGCTAAGTGTGTGAGTGATGTCGGTATTGTATACGTTAAAACATCTAATGTTCTGTTGAGAGAAACACGTAGCCCTAATGTTGCACTTAAAGACGTATAGATTTGCTGACCTGCGGGTAAAATTCGATGTGCGGCAAGTCCTAGAAACCCAAGTAAAGGAATAATTTCGGAGATATTATCTGTTTTTGATGCCATAATAATAGCCATGATGGAAATTGCGACAACGCCGAGAGATTCTATAAAAAAACGAGGAGCTTGTCTTATAACATTATTATCCGCTGCACACCGTCTGTATGGGCCATCTGCATTTTTATATTGATCCACATAAATTTCTCTGGAACGACTTAGTGCTATAAAATTAATGCCTGCAAAACCCTCTTGCAGTGTTTTGATTAATTTACGATAGCTGTCAGACATAACTGTACTGTTGTGGTGCAGTCTGTTTTTAATTGTAAAAATAATAATGGAATATGCACATATGATTGTTAACCCTAAGCTTATTGAAATAATAGGATTATATAATAAGAGTCCGAATGTAATTGCAATGGCGATAAGGCCTTGAGATATAAGTGTTAGTATTCCTTGTAATATACCTAATGTAGCATTTAAATCATTCGTGATATTTCCAATGAGTTCACTGCTGTTGTTTTGGATAAAATAAGAATATGGTTGATATAGCGTATTACGAAATAACTTGCCGCCTATATCCGTACCGATTGAGGCAGCAAGGTGCATTTGAAACCATAATGTTATGAATCTTAATATATTAGCAATTACTATAGCTCCTGCAAATATACTTGCTAAGAGCATAGCCAATTGATTGGGTGAACTGATGTTGGTAGCATTCATTACAACTTGAATATACTCATTTTTCATCAAACCGTTTATATCAGTTAAAGCACTTAGGAAA
Organism: uncultured Alphaproteobacteria bacterium; assembly: GCA_963974945.1. Taxonomy (GTDB): domain Bacteria; phylum Pseudomonadota; class Alphaproteobacteria; order Micavibrionales; family Micavibrionaceae; genus UBA1672. The sequence goes on along the minus strand of CAXBFT010000009.1, from coordinate 3,530 downwards.
GGGACAATAGCGCCCAAACTTAACACCTCAGATAAAGCACTAAGGATTTGAAAAACAAACAGTCCCCATAGCTGTATTTGTCTTTTTTTGGATAGGCATTGCCAGAGTATAAAGAGGTCTTTAAATATGTTGTTTTTTTTAGTTTCTGGCATTATTTAAACCCTTATTTTGTTTATTGTGTCTTCTAATAATGCAGATAGAGACTGCGGTGGAATTCCTAAATGAATCTTTGTCGAGGAACAATCCAGAGAAGGATGCACGGGACTGGCAGCTTTTTGTGAGTGTGGCATTGCACTCTCTATGACATATTTGCGATCAATATTAAGTTTATCACAAAGTAAATATGCTACATCACAATAGGAAATCTCACGCTCACCTGAAATATGCCATATACCAGTGGGTTTTTGATATATAAGTTCTTTAATAAAATGGCAAATATAGTCTAAAGAGACGGGAGATATTTTAAGATTATTGTAGGCCTCTATTGTATTGCCTTTTATCAGATCATCAGACCATTTTTGTAGAATGCCTGAATTGCAATCTAATACTTTGGGTAGGCGAGCGATTGTAACTTTGGGGTTGTTTTTAAATTTTTTTTCAACTTCCGCCTTCCCCAAGGCATATGCACCAATTGGGCTTAATGGTTCATCAATGTGTTGCATTGGTATTTTACATCCTAATACAATATTTGTTGAGGGAAAAACCACATGTATATTTTTGCTGATTAAGCGTTTAATAAGTTTGATTGTTTGTGTCACGTTTACATGCATTGCGAGTTTTGGGTCATTTTCACATTTTTTTTGATTGGTTATGGAGGCAGCAATGAACGCACAATCAATATCGTCAGGAAAGTTTGGCCATTGTGCTTCACTTTTTTCCAAATCAAAGTATAATAGTTCTAAAGTATGTTCTCTGTTTTTTTGACGTGTTGTCTTTATAATATCATCGCTCTTTAAATATATGGAAAGTGATTTTCCAATTAAAGAATCGGCTCCTATTATTAAGATTTTCATTTTTTAGGATCCAGTATTAAATGTTTGTTATCATAAAGCCACTGAGAGATAATGTGTGCAACAACCATTTGTAGATCTTCACTGATTTGCATATCATCGATATGAAAATGTATTGGGGTATCCACCGCAATTTTTGCTTTTCCTCCGGAATACCCAAGAATCCCATATGTTTTTATCCCCTTGTTTTTTGCCGCCTTAATGGCTTCAAGTATATTTGGAGAGTTACCGCTTCCAGATAGAACAAGGAGGATATCATTTGGGTTGGCCAAGACAGAAATTTGTGTAGAAAAGATTTGATCATAGCCTGTGTCATTGGCTAAGCAGGTCATAACAGCACCATTTGCAGGTAATGCATGGCATTTAAGAGCTTGGCCCACGACTTTTGATATGCCATATAGACAGTCATTAGCAATATGTATGGCATTTGCAGCGCTACCGCCATTTCCACAAATAAACAACTGCCGTCCATCTTTCCAACATTTTAAAAGATCGTGCGCTAATTCATGTACTGGCGTCCAATCAAAGTTGTTCATAACACGTGTCATATCGTTGGAATACCTAACAATATGATCTTCTAATGAGGTGGTCTGGTCAGCGACAGGCATTATCTGTTCAGAATTCATTATTTGGCTACTCCTGCAAAATTATGTTCCATCATCCATTTTAAATTATGAAATTGAGGTTGATCTTTTAATTCGCCGCGTTGAAATGCAACAATAATTTCATCTATAGCATCGGAAACTTTATATTGAGGTTTAAAACCAGCTTTTAGGATCCTATCTGAGTTCACCCTATATGAACGAGGGTCAGATTCTCCCTCAACCTCAATTGGAATATCGAGTTTCTTAGATACCATCTCTGCAATATCTAATATAGATATATTTTCGAAACCAACATTATAAATTCCTGTATGCTCTGGGTTATCCAGTAAGAATAAATACGCATCTGTTATATCTTGCATATGAACATTTGGTCTTACTTGTTTTCCACCAAATACAGTAATTTTCCCTTTAGTTAATGCAGCCATTGTTAAAAGATTAACGGAAACATCAAGTCTCATGCGAGGCGATAGACCGCATACGGTAGCAGGACGAATAATTTGTACAATCATGTCATTTTGATATGAAAGCAAAACACGCTCTGATACCATTTTTGTCTTATTATATTCTGAAATTGGTACAAGTTCTAAATCTTCTGTAACCTGTTCTTCTTCTTTTACACCATATACGCTTCCTGAGGATGCATATATAAAGTGTTGAACACCTTCACGTGCAGCACGATCAGCTAGAACCATAGTTGCAAGACAGCTTGTTTCCCATGTTAGTTTTGGGTTTAGATCGCCAGTGGGGTCATTGGCAATTGATGCTAAGTGTATGATTGCATCAATTCCTTTTAGATTGATGTCATGTGTTTGGATAATATCGCCTTTGATAACCGTGAGCTTTTCATGGTTAGGCAAGAAATTCCCGAACCACTGAGTATCAAATGCAATAACGTCATGCCCACACTTTAAAAGTTTAGGAACTAAAACTGTCCCTTTATATCCACATGCACCAGTCACCAAAATTTTCATTCAAAAACACCTTATCTCTATATTTTATGGGTTTTAGTCGTATCCGAGTTGTCTCAAATGATCAATAACTTTTATACGCCGTATTTATATGGGGGTATTGTTATATCCAAAAACAATGTTTAGGATCACACAAATTTTATAATAGGTGAATAAATTTATGGTTATACCAAAAACATTTAAGGGCGCTGTGCTTGTTGAAACAGGTGCTGATGTGAGAATTATTGATGGTATTCATATTCCCGAGTTAAATCGCGGGCAAGTTCTTGTAAAGATTCGATATGCGGGCCTGTGCCACAGTCAGTTAATGGAAGTAAGGGGGATGAGAGGCCATGATGCATATCTCCCCCATCTTTTGGGTCATGAAGCATTGGGCACTGTCGTAAAGGTTGGTGGTGACGTCAGTAAAATTAAGATCGGTAATGATGTTATCCTCGGTTGGATAAAGAGTGATGGTATTGATGCAGGCGGCTGTGTTTATACAGGCCCGCAAGGGGAACTTATAAATTCAGGGGCGGTAACAGCATTTTCAGAATATGCCGTTGTTTCAGAAAACCGTTTGGTTCTTAAGCCACCACATACACCAGATCGGCTTTGTGTTTTGTATGGTTGTGCGTTGCCAACAGGTGCGGGCTTGGTCTTTAATGAATTGGTGCCAGAAAAAAATGCACATATCGCAGTTATTGGTTTAGGTGGTATTGGATTAAGCGCTCTTATGGCCTGTAAAGAATTCGAACCTCAAACGCTTATAGCCATTGATATAGAGGATGAGAAGCTTGCGCTGGCCAAAGATATAGGGGCAACTCACATCTTCAAATCAGATGATTCTTATTTGCTTTCAAAAATAAAAGATATAACTGGCGGCGCTGGTGTAGATTATGCGGTCGAAGCCGTTGGCTTAACAAAAACCATAGAGCTTGGTTTTGATCTTATTAAGCGTGGCGGTG
>CAXBFT010000008.1:0-20340 GCA_963974945.1 uncultured Alphaproteobacteria bacterium | reverse complement strand
GGTGAAGGTGGATCGGGCAATGATCAGGTGGATGAATTATATGATAAAGCAGTCGCCATTATCACGCGTGAGGGCAAAGTTTCCACCAGTTTCGTGCAACGTCATTTGCAAATCGGGTATAACCGCGCGGCGCGTATTGTCGAGGAAATGGAACGCCAAGGCGTAATCTCCGCCGCCACCGCAACAGGTAAACGCAATATATTGGTAAGCGATCATAGCGGGTAAATTATCTGTACCTGTTTTCCAAAGGTTTTTTGCATATAATTTCGTATGACCCTATGTTGTTGCTTTCACCATTGCGGAGGAGCTGCTACGTTTGGCGGATATGTATAGGGAAAAACCGATGAAAAAATATTTATGTTTTTGTGTCTTTGCAATATTGGCAGTTTTGCCGATCCATGCGCATGCACAAAATGTTAAAGAGGCACGTGCCGAGGATATTGAGCGCGCAGAGAAATACCTTCAGGATATGAAAACAGCGCAGGCGCGTTTTGTCCAAACCACCCATGACGGGACGCAGCTTGTAGGTACATTTTATCTTTCGCGTCCGGGGAAGTTGCGTTTTGAATATGACCCGCCAATAGAGAATTTTGTAGTTGCCGATGGCGCGTTCATTTATTTTTATGATGCGGATTTGGAGGAGCAAACAAACGCACCCATCCAAACCACATTGGCAAATTTTTTCCTGCGTAAAGATTTTTCACTATCTGATGATTTGATCGTTAAGGAAGCAAAGGAGGCCGCCGGCCTATTGCAAATCACGGTTATTCAGGCGGAAGAACCTGACGCTGGATCAATTACCTTTGCATTCGGAACAAAACCGTTTGAGCTTAAAAAATGGCGAGTGATTGACGGGCAGGGGTTAATTACCGAGGTTGAGTTATTCTATTTAAAAACAGGTGTGGCGCTCGACTCTTCCTTATTCTATTTTGTTGATCCAAAGAAAACAGACGGTAAGCCGAGTTATAATAACTAATATATTGGGTGTTGAACCATGAATGACGGGCCGTTAGATCATTTGATTCGTTTATTATCAGGATTGCCTGGATTGGGAAATCGTTCGGCGCGGCGCATTGCCTTGCATCTTTTATCAAAGCGCAGCAGCCTTATGATGCCGCTTGCAAACGCGCTGTCCGATGCAGCGGAAAATGTTAAAAGCTGCGCGGTTTGTGGGAATTTAGACATGGTCGATCCTTGTGGAATTTGCCGAAATCAAAAGCGTAACGAGACGATGATTTGCGTTGTCGCGCAGGTCAGTGATGTCTGGGCGATTGAGCGTACTTCTGCGTTTAAGGGGCGTTATCATGTTTTGGGCGGCTTGCTCTCGGCGTTGGATGGTATCGGCCCCAAGGATTTGCGCATTGATACTTTAGTAGAGCGGGTCAAAAATGGATCAGATACGGTCGAAGAGGTTATCCTTGCTCTGAGTGCTACGGTGGATGGGCAGTCCACCGCGCATTATATATCCGATCATCTTGCGCCGTTTGGGGTGAAGGTATCTCATCTTGCCCATGGTGTCCCCGTGGGGGGAGAGCTTGATTACCTTGATGATGGTACGATTACCACCGCTCTACGATCGCGCGCATAAAGCTTTATTGGCCTTGATACAGGACATAGCGCTTGCGTCTGCGGCTATAGCTTTGGATCCAAAAGATGGAGAATAAGCTCCAGCCTGAAAGCCAAAGCGCTGTATTTTGCATCAAATTATCCAATTGCATATAGGACAGGCCGAGTAATAGAATTAGCATTAGCCCCGTTATAATGCTGATGACATTTTTAAATCCGTGGCGCAAACCCATTAAAAGTACAAAAGCGCTATAGCTCATAAGCGTCATAAGAAGGATGTTAAGTAGGGATATATCCTGAAATTTTGGTGGGTTTTCAGGGAGGAGTATGCCAATTTTTTGTAGGCTAAGCGCGAAAAGAGCCATAAAAACCACCATCATAATATGAGAGGCACTTTGACTGGCGGCGTAGCTTTGCCCCGCCCAGAAAGCCGTTCCGATGGTAAAGAAAATCGTTACATTTTTGGCAATATCCAAAGGCGACATCGTGTCTTTATGAATATATAGATGCGCACAAAGATAAATAACCCCAAGGGCGAACCATAAAATAGTGCGTATATCCAAGGCATGCAACGCCAATACACCGCGTTTAAATTGTGTGTGACTACTCATGCGGCGCGATAAGTCATAGGGCAGTGCGGAGCTTCCTTGATTGGTGATTTTTGATGCATCGCGTAAGGTAAGGGGTGCGTAATGCTCGCTTACCTCATAAAGGCTTAGGACCCGCATCAATATAAACCCGCCCCAAATGATCGATAGGATTCCCAAATGGACGCTTTGAATATCGATATAAAGGAAGGTCAGGACACTGATGCAGATCAGAGCCAGATAGAGAATAAATCCGGGGTGGGCATTATGATAATAAGACATGGCTATCTTATACCTTTTATAAAATTCCCTGCCTGTGCCAAGGTCAAAATATCATGTGATTGTATTGTTGCAATATCGGCATTTAAAACATCACTGATGCCTTGTATTTTCTCAGTCCCGCTCATCAGGTAAAAGCCCACAAGAATTTGTATGCAGGCGAAGACTGCAAGTAGTAAAAGAGCCCCACGTCTGGGTGTATGTGAGTGTGTAAATTGCATAGGCGTATGATAGACGATTCGTCTGCATGCGCCTATTGCTCGTCATACTCAATTATCTGACCATAGCCATATTGGACATGTTTTTTTAGGTCTATTTGCGTCAAAACCGTTGCTATCTGGGCATTTGTAATTTGGCTGAATTGTGAAATTCCGTTGTGGACAATTTCGCTTGTGGTTTTATTCCATGCCACAGCATAGAGTAAAAGATCTGATAAATGCGCCAAAGCCTTTGCATCGGCTACAGCAAGGCATGCAGGTGAATCAATAATGACAAGGTCATAGGCCTTACGTAGGGAGGCAATTAAATCCGCCATTTTATCACCTGAGAGCAGGTCAAGCGCACTGTTTGGGGCGCTTCGGCCATATATTATGTGCAATCCTGATGCATCGCCAGTATCGATCACATCATTTAGGGTGCATTGTCCGCCCAGATATTCGACCAAGGATAAGGCATTATTATGGTTCAGGGCATGATGAACCGAGGCACGGCGTAAATCGGCATCAATTAAAATGACGCGCTCCCCCGCTATGGCGGCAAGGCGTGCAAGCCATATGGATAATGTCGTTTTCCCCTCATTGGGAAGGGAGGAGCTTAGCGTTATGACATTGCATTGATCTGGTTTTTTCGCGCGTAATTTAAGGGTAAGCCTTAACGCTCTCACGCTTTCGGCGGCGTGGTCGGTTGGGGCGTTTAGTATATGATCGGCAAGGGATTCGCTGTTTTTATAATGCACCAACGGGGTGAGCGCATAACAAGGCAAATTAAATGTATGTTCCAATTGTTTGCCGCTGATAAAACCTGATTTATATTTTTCAGTATAAAATGCAGCAAGAAGCCCAAGGATGAAGGATAAAATCCCGCCTAAAATCATGGTTATCCATGGATTAGGATAAGCAGGATGCATTGGCGGGTATGCAGATTGTAATATGACCGCAGGAGCGTGCGCGTTTTCAGAATAATTTCCTTTAAACCGATCATAAATCATTTTTGCATTCTCTGCGCGTTTTTGTAACAGGCTATGCAACGCTTGCAGCGATTTTTGATTAGGGGCCGTTGCCTGTGTTTCTTGGTTTTTAGGCGTGTCTTTAACCGCTTTATATTCCGCCTGTAAGCGCAGCAAAATAGCTTCACCCTCTTTGCGGATTTGTCTTTGTTTTTGTGCAATATCGGCTTTAACCGCTTTCATCTTTGGATGCTTGTGACCATAGCGCTTCGCCAAAATATTTTGTTTATCAGTAAGGGCGGAAAGCGTTGATTGCAGGGATAATATGGCGGGTGATTGGGTAATAATCGGCGCGTTATCATTATAGACAATATCGCCTTGTGCATTTTTAAAGAAGAGGAGTTTGTCTGCAATCTCTGTACGTTTTTTATTTGCATGATGATCGGCGGGCAGAGCCGCTGCGTCGCCTTGTATCTCTTGCTCAAATGCATATAATGTCTTTTGGGTTTCGTCCAAATTTTGCTGCAGCAAAAGCAAGGTTTTTTCATGGGGCTGTGCTTCGTTTGATGTGCTGTATTCTTTGATATATGCCTCAATCAGGTGGTTTAGTATATAGGCGCTTAAATGTGGATTATGATGACGCAATGAAAGATCTAATGTGGCCGCATTATTATGGTGATGGGTTTTTAAATTGTTTAATACGGCAAAAACTTCGGGCGCGAGTTTTTGTGATAGTGCATTTTGTGCGTTATCACTTTGATCATCGGTAAATAAATTAAATGCCTTAAACCCTTTACTGCTTTGATTTTTTTGAGAGTGCACAGGTAATGTTGCAATCACTTTTTGCATGAGGGATTCATTGTGCAGGCGGGCATTCTGTGTGGCAATGTAGGCATTGTCTTTATTTTCAAAAAGAAGTTGGGCATGTGCAATATATGTTGGCGGCGTAAAGCTCAATATCCCGTAGCTCATGCATAAACCGCCAATGGTTATAGCAAGGATTGTCGGTTTGCGGCGTTTTATGGCGCTTGAAAAGGGCTTGTTTTGATATAATGCGGGCGTTGTCATGGGGGTGTTGCCCCCCCTTCATTATGAATGCTTTCCTTCACAATAATAATGTCATTCGCCTTGATAACGCTATAGCCGGAATTGGTGTTTTTTTTATCTTTCTTACCATTAATATATTGCACAATTTCAAAATCATTTTTAAGTGCATTTTGTGTAAATCCGCCTGCAAGTGCAACAGCGCCTAAAATATTTTCGGTACGTTTAGGTAGGTGATAACGCCCCGGATTTTGAACAGCGCCAAGAACGTAAAAATCATTTTCAATGATGGCTTCAACTGATATTTCAGGGTGCAAAATATAACCATCACGTAAAAGTGAACCTATTTTTTGCTCTGTTTGCTTTGGGGTCATGCCTACAATTTTGACTTTTCCAAGCATGGGAAAAGCGATGGATCCATCCTTTTCGATAAAATATATATGATTAAGCTCATCCTCATTTAGAACAGTGATCTTAGCCTTATCGCCATTGATAAAAACGAGAGGCGCAAGAGGTGTTGTATAAAAGTCAGCCGCATGCAATAGCCCTGCATACCCGCAGGACAGCATAGAAACCATTGTAAGTTTGATGCTTAAAGCTTTGTAAAACATATTTTTTATGAAGACGCAGATTTAGATGGTTATTTCAAAGACAAAGTCATGATAATCGCTTTGCCCGTAAGGGGCAAGGGTTTATCCACAGGATGGTGCTGCGTATTTTGAAGAAAATATATTTGGAAACCAAATGGATCGTATAGTTTTTTTATACCCTTAAATCTGCTTTTGTAATGCGATGATCAATGATCCGTGATCCGACAGGAAGGTCAATCAGGCGCACGGCAATCTCGGGTGCAATGCCATCTGTTTCAAAAAGAACTTTATGGCTCATCACCGCTTCGGCGAAACGGTTTGCAGCTTCATTTGGTTCGGTTTCATAAAGCGGTCTTTGTAATAAAAGGGCATATTCATATGTTTCTGTTTGCGCAATAATATCTGATTGACGGCGTAAGCGCACAAGATATTGCGAAAGTTTTGCAACCGCATAATCGGCCGCATAAGGGCCTTCGGCTTCGTAGATTTCCTGATAGTTTGTAAGGCCGATAAAGACAATAAATGTGCGTTCCCCATAACGATCGGCGCGATCAATAGCGGAAAGAAAAAGTTGGTTAAAGGCGGATTTTGAAATAATGCCACCAGCACTTGGAAAGTCATAGCTATCATCTCCAATGCGTTTTATTTGTGATGTCATGTGACGGGCATTGGCAACTTGTACATCCAGCTTTTCGGGATCAATAGGTTTTAACGTCGCATCATTGGCGCCTGCCTGAATGGCTTCAATCTGTGTTATGGCTGAATCCATCTGGATAATATAGGGATAATTTTTTGCAGCACGGCGTAAATTTGAAATTAAAGGACGGGCGCTTGTTAGGGGCGCGGGGTCAATAAAGATTATATCGTAATTCTCTGTAGCCAAACGCTCAACCGCATTATTCTTCACCGGCTCTTGTGTAATGTGATGCCCCAAAGGCTCAAGGCGTGAGCGCATGAGCTGCGCGGTGATGTCTTCTCTGTCGATAACTAGAATTTTCATGGTATAGCCTTGGTGCCGTTATGTATGGGTGCAGTTTTGCATGCTGTGCTAAAGTATACACTCGCGTTTATGATAATGACAAAAAAAACATTAAAAAAACACTAATAAATATAAAGTAATTGTTTTGTCTTCATTTGACAATTATATGTTGCTAGGCTACCAAAGATTTAAAGGCTATGTATCGTGGTCTTTAAAGATGTTTTTTTGAATGATAAGGATAAAATATGAGCGTCACATTGCATAAGAATGATTTGCCGGATGGTTTGGACCTTGGCCCGATTGTTGCCATTGATACCGAAACTATGGGATTGCAGCCCGCGCGTGATCGTTTATGCTTGGTTCAGCTTTCAAGTGGCGATGGTAATGCGCATTTGGTACAATGCACAGATCCTGCATATGATGCACCAAATCTCAAAAAGCTTGTCTCTGATCCGAATGTTAAAAAATTATTTCATTTCGCACGTTTTGACGTTGCGATTATGAAGCAATATTTAGGCGTGCCTTGCCCGAATATATATTGCACAAAAATTGCATCAAAATTAGTGCGAACATATACGGATAAGCACGGTTTGCGCTATCTTTGCAAGGAATTGCTCGGTGTGGATATTAGCAAGCAATACCAATCCTCTGACTGGGGCGCAAAAGACTTGAGTACAGAACAATTAAATTATGCCGCAAGCGATGTTTATTATTTACATAGATTAAAATCTGTTCTTGATGGTATGTTAGAGCGCGAAAATCGTACACATCTGGCGCAAAGCTGTTTTGACTTTATGGAGACACGGGCGGAGCTTGACCTTACGGGGTGGCCGATTGATATATTTGAACATTAAAACGAAGAGAAAACCCTGATCGTGAATTTAAAGACCAAAGCTTTATCGGTAAACGAAAACCATGATATTGAACGTGCCGTGACAGTCTTACGTGCAGAGGCTGAGGCCCTAAATACGTTGGCGAATTCGGTCAATATTGAGTTTCATAAGGCCGTTGATGCGGTGCATAATATGAAATCTGCCGCTACGGGGGCGGGGCGTTTAATTGTTGCGGGCATTGGTAAAAGCGGTCATGTTGCACGAAAAATAGCAGCAACATTGGCATCAACAGGAACACCATCTTATTTTGTGCATCCGGGGGAGGCTAGCCACGGAGATATGGGGATGATTACAGAGCGTGATGTCGTCTTGATGCTCTCAAATTCCGGTGAAAATAGCGAGTTATCCGATCTTATCCATTATTCGCGCCGTTATAAAATAACCCTAATTGCGATGACCAGTAATCCTGAATCCTCTTTGGCGCGTTACGCCGATATTCGTTTAATAATGCCAAAATTGCCTGAAGTTTGCCCGCATGGCCTTGCGCCAACCACCTCAACCACCATGATGATTGCCTATGGTGACGCATTGGCCGTGGCATTGTTGGAGCGTATGGGCCTCACGACGGAGCAATATAAGGTCTTTCACCCCGGCGGCAAATTGGGGCAGAAATTGATGAAAGTGTCCGAGCTTATGGTCTCCGGTGATAATTTGCCTGTTGTCACGGGGGAGGCCTTAATGGATGAGGCGCTTTTGACCCTAACATCAAAAAATCTGGGCGCTGTTCTAGTTTTTGATGGACAAGAAAACTTGCTTGGTATTTTGACAGATGGTGATTTGAAGCGCCATATGGCACCTGATCTTTTGCAACGTCGCGTTGTCGATGTGATGACGCGCGCGCCGAAATCTATTGAAAGTGATGCGCTTGCCGCAGAAGCCTTGGATATTATGACGGGAACGCCCGGACAATACATTACTTCTTTGATCGTAAGGGAGCAGGGGCGCGTTTGTGGAATGATCCGTTTACAAGATTGTTTGCAAGCAGGCGTTGCTTGACCTATAGTCTTTGCGCGTGGTCCCGTCATTTTTAAAATGCGGGCATGTCTTTAATATCATGCGGAAACCTTTATGGAACAAAGTTATAACATGACACAGCAAGAAGATGATCGGCTTCGTCGCTTAAGCCATCGTGAAAATGTGTCTCAACTGGGGCAGGGTTATACGCGCTTTGTTCGGATTATGCGCTTTGCTTTGCCCTTGGCTGCAATCGTTTTGGTGGTTGTTCTTGTGCTGGGACAAAAGACGCAAGAAAGCATTATTGAACCGATTGATGAGGCCACCACACCCGAATTATCCAAAGAAAGTATCGAGCGCAATGAGCTGCTTAATCCTAAATTTGAAAGCATGGATAAAAAAAATCAACCCTATAAAATTACTGCAGATCGGGCAATTCAGGGCAAAAAGAATAAAGACCTTATCATGTTGGATCGCCCCATCGGAACGATGACTTTGGATGATGGTATGTCGATTACGGTGCATTCTGATACGGGAGCATACCGACAGGATACGGAGCGTTTCTTTTTACAGGGCGGCGTTTTTCTTGAGCAAAATCAAGGTTATACTATGCAAACGGATGAGGCGCATATTGATTTGCGCCAAAACTATGTATGGTCAGAAAAACAGGTCACGGGGCAGGGGCCGGACATAACAATTGATGCAAGTGGCGTGCGTGCTAATGGTCAAACGGGTGAGATTGTTTTTACAGGCCCGGCAAAGCTTGTGCTTACAAAAGGATTTGAGGGGGGTAAATAATGCGTCACTTTTTCTTGTTTATTATTATTTGTGTCATGCCGTTTTCGGTGCAGGCGCAAAATGCATTTAACCCTGATAATAACAAACCAGTTGAAATCACAGCGGATGAAAGTTTGGAATGGCACAGGAATGAGCTTTATTTCCTAGCGCGGAAAAACGTGCGCGCCGTTCAGGGGGATACTGTTTTATTGTCGGAGCTTTTAACGGCTAAATACCGGAACGGTGCAGGACAGGGAATGGATATTTACCGCATTACTGCCGAAGGTAATGTTCGTATCAGCACCCCACAAAGCAAGGTATTTGGCGGTAAGGCCGTTTACAATATGGATGATGGCTATGCGATCATGACAGGGAAGGGCTTAAAGCTTATTTCAACCGATCAAACCGTAACCGCGCGCGATAAATTTGAATATTGGAGCGCAACAGGCAAGCTAATTGCAATTGGAAACGCCGTGGCAATTCGAGAGGGTGATCAGATAAAGGCCGATAAAATGATTGCGTTATTTTCGCAAGATAAGGGCGGAAAACGTACTTTGAAGTCATTAGAATCAATCGGGCATGTGGTCATTACAACGCCGGATGAGGTTTTAACAGGTGACCGCGCAACATATGATGCCGCAACCAGTACGGCGGAGATTTTGGACCATGTGAAAATCACGAGAGGGCCAAATGTTTTGGAAGGCACGCGCGCGACATTAAATACAAAAACCAATATCAGTAAGCTTTTTGGCGGTGTCACAACCACGGGAGAGAAAGGCGGGCGTGTGCGCGGTGTATTTTATCCCGGTTCAACAAAAAAGCCTGTTATTGAAAATACAGAAGAGTAAGGGGCGGGGCTTATTATGGAGTTGCTATTGAAATGGGTCTTAATGGCCACCGTGCAATTGGCCGCAACGATGAGCCCCGGCCCTGCCTTTGTCGTTGCTGTGCGTAATGCAATGATTTACGACCGTAAAACGGCTGTTTCAACGGCTTTTGGCCTGTCTTTAGGGGTGGCGGCGCATGTGGGTTTTGTTCTGGTCGGGCTTGCGTTTCTTATCGCGCAATCTATCTTTTTGTATAATTTTATTAAATATGCCGGTGCTGCTTATTTACTCTATATCGGGATTAAGGCGATTATATCTGCAAAAAAGGCGCAAAGTGATGCAGATCAGGATCATTTGGATATAACCGCAGAAGATGAGCATAAGATTAAAAAAATGAGTATTCCAAAGGCAATTATCACAGGATTTCTTACAAATTTGCTCAACCCGAAAGCCGTTATTTTCTTTACGGCGGTGTATAGTCAGTTTATAACGCCGGATACGCCTTTCTTTATGCATTTGCTTTATGGTGCAACTTCTGTGGTTATTGAGTTTACATGGTTTGCCTTGCTTGGGGTTATTTTAACTAATCCAAGATTGAAAATGATGTTTTCTAGGGGTATGCAGTGGGTAGAGCGCGTATGTGGTGGATTTATGATCGCACTTGGGTTAAAATTAGCACTGTCTAAATGATAGGCCAGAGATGAGTACAATAGATATACAAACAAGAAAGCCGCGCTTGCAGACCGTATCCAATGGCTTAAGAGCCTCACACCTGTCTAAATCATATAAGAAGCGCCCTGTTTTACGGGATGTCAGCTTGCATATTAACCGCGGCGAGGCTGTTGCCTTGCTCGGTCCTAATGGTGCGGGTAAGACGACATGTTTTCATATTATTACGGGTCTTATTGCTGCCGATGGTGGTTCAATTTCATTAGATGGGCAGGAAATCAGTAATCTTCCAATGTATCGCCGAGCGCGCATGGGTGTTGGCTATCTCCCGCAGGAAGCCTCTATCTTTCGTGGTTTATCCGTGGAAGATAATTTACGCGCCGTGATCGAACTTCAGGATATGAGTAATGAAAATCAAGAGCTTATGCTTGAGGATTTACTGGCAGAGTTTAGTGTAGAGCATTTGCGGCGCACCCCATCTTTGGCGCTTTCCGGTGGAGAGCGTCGCCGCGTAGAGATTGCACGGGCTTTGGCGGCGCGGCCCGCTTTTATTCTATTGGATGAACCTTTGGCCGGGGTTGACCCGATTGCCGTGGGTGAAATTCGAAATTTGATTGTCCATTTAAAAGATCGCGGCATTGGCGTGTTGATTACCGACCATAATGTACGCGATTGCCTTGGAATAGTTGATCGCGCCTATATTTTGCATGATGGCCGCGTTTTAATGGACGGCACGCCTGATGATATTGTCGCGCATAAAGATGTGCGCCGCGTTTATCTGGGTGAGGGCTTCTCACTGTAAAAACCTTGTGCCTGCAATTGTATTTCTGGTGATTTTCTAAAGCATATATGCTAGAATTAATCCATGGGTACGATCTCTCAAAAGCTGGATATTCGGCAATCTCAAAGTCTTGTAATGACCCCACAACTGCAACAGGCCATTAAGCTGTTGCAGATGAGTAATGTTGAGTTGAGTGAATATATTGAGGAGGAACTTGAAAAAAACCCCCTTTTAGAAAAAGATGACGCCAGCGCACAACAACAAGAAAGCGGTAATGACGAAAAACCGCAGGAGTTGGATGAAGCAAAGGATGATATTGATTCGGCCTTTGAATCCCATGATATGCAGGATTTTGATGCAGGGTCATCTATGGCCGATCTTGGGTCAGGCGGGAATACAAAATTTGAATCCGTTGAAGATAGTTTTGAAAACCAAATGAGCGCAGAAAAATCCTTGCGTGATCATTTAACTGAACAACTTAATATGACATTTTCTGATGAGCGCGATCGTATGATTGGCGGCTTTTTGATCGATCGATTGGATGAAAGTGGCTATCTACGTGAAGATTACAACCATATTGCCGAGCGTTTAGGCTGTAAATTTGAGCGGGTGGAGCGACTTGTCGTGCAAATGAAGCAATTTGATCCGACAGGTGTATTCGCATGTGATTTGGCGGAATGCTTGTCTTTGCAATTGGATGAGCAAGGCAAGCTTGATGCCCCGATGCAAAGTTTGATTAAAAATCTATCCATGCTTGGTGACCATGATTTTAAAGGTTTGGCTGATAAATGCGGGGTTAATGACACTTATTTAATGGATATGGTTGAGGAAATTAAGTCACTAAACCCTAAACCAGCCTCTGAATTTGATCATTTTGTTGTGCAAACCGCTATTCCTGATGTGCTAATGAAGCGTTTGCCCAAAAATCTGGGTGGCGGCTGGCGGGTGGAGCTGAATGTGGAGACTTTGCCGCGTGTTCTGGTTAACCAAGAATATTATACGCAAGTTTCACAAAACAGTGCGAATAAAAAGGATCGTGAATATATTACAACGCAAATGGCCTCTGCAAATTGGCTTGTCCGCGCCATGGATCAACGCGCACAGACGATTTTAAAGGTGGCCAGTGAGTTGGTGGAGCAGCAAGATGCATTTTTCAATTACGGGATTGAATTTTTAAAACCAATGACCTTGAAAGATATTGCCGAAGAAATTGGGATGCATGAAAGTACAGTCAGTCGCGTTACCACGAATAAATATATCGGTACGCCGCGCGGGATATTTGAGCTTAAATTTTTCTTCACCACAGGTTTGGTTTCGGATAGCGGTGTTTCGCATTCATCTGAATCTATTAAAGTGCGGATTAAAAATTTGATTGATGGTGAGGGGGCGATGAAGATCCTCTCTGACGATAAGATTGTCGAGATATTAAAAAGTGAAGGCGTTGATTTAGCACGTAGAACTGTCGCAAAATACCGTGAGTCTATGCATATAGGCTCATCAGTGCAGCGCAGAAAGCAAAAAAAGAATGCATAAAAATGATTTCTATTAAGGAACTCTTCAGTGCTTATGATATAGCTATAGACGTATAAGAATTTACAAGTTTTATAAACCAAGGAGAAGGACGAACACCATGGAAATGACCGTTCAAGGAAAACAAATTGATGTTGGCGATGCATTGCGAGAGCATGTGACAGGGAAGCTGTCTGATATTGATCAAAAATATTTTAACCATGCAACGAATGCAACTGTGACTTTCTCTCCGGAGGGGCATGGCCACAAAATGTTCAAAGTGAATATTTCTTTTAATGTTGGTAAAAATATTCTTGTCGTGACCGAAGCGACTGAACCTGACCCGTATGCGGCGTTTGATCAAGCGTCTGAAAAGGCGGCAAAGCGTTTGCGTCGTTATAAACGTAAATTGCGCGACCACCATAACCGTAAGGATAAAACCCCTGAGGCAGAGCAGATTAAAGCGCGTGATTACACATTGGCGCAGGCGGCTTATGCCGAAGTTTCAGAGCAAGATAATGATGAGGATCTGCATGCGGAGCCAATCATCATTGCTGAAATAAAGAAAAATATTGACAAAATGAGCGTGTCAGAAGCTGTTATGCTCATGGAGCTTGCGGATGATAATTCATTGTTATTCCGTAATGCGAGCAATAATAAACTGAATATGGTTTATATGCGCAAAGATGGAAATGTTGGTTGGGTTGAGCCCGAAGATCAATAGTATTTTTATATTTTAAATTAGTTTTCTATAACAAATTGTATCTATGTTTCAAAATATCCTGTGAAGATAAATCACAGGATATTTTTTTATTTCATCTATGGGTAACATCTTGATTTATCGCTGATATTTGTGATGTATATGGAAATGATAATATGTAAATTTACTATGCCCTTGATATGGTTAGTTTTTATATTTTGCTAATATAAAAACTAATAAATTTTTTTACTGGCTTTTGCTCATTTATGTATGTTACAACCCCATCGAACATGTTTGTGGGAAGGCATGAGGTACTACTATGAATGACTTTAAAAGAATGCATTTTGACTTTTTTCACGCGCAAGTAAAAGCGCAAACTCAAGAAAAAATCTTTGATATTTTAGCCGATGATGCTGCGCCATTATGCAGGGTTGAAACGCAAATTTTGCGGGATGCTTTTGCGCATAGGTTATCAGAGCGCACTTTTGGTATGGGGGACGGTGTTTCTATCTTTGATGTCAAGTCAGAGCATGTGAAGCGCCCCATTCTTGCCATGATGAACTTTGAGCATGAGATAGATTTCAATGCCTTGGATAGTAAGCCTGTGCGTATTATGGCGGCGGTGATCTCACCTCAATCGGATGGCCCGTTGCATTTGCAACGTTTGGCAAGCGTCGCAAGGTTATTGCGCTGTGATGATCTGTGTCAGGCATTGAAAGATGCGCGTGATGTAGATGAAATGCGCGTCTTATTTATGCCATCACAAGATTGGATGGTTGCTGCCTAAGCATTTGGCTTAGTGTAGTATCACCATCTCTAAATTATTTTGTCTTGCAATGTCGATGGCATTATTTCTTGTCTCTGTCAGAGATATTGTCCCTCCATCAGCCGCGAAAACGCCATATGTTGTCGTATCCTTATCGTGAAGCGCACGGATATAGGCAATTTGATGTAAGCCAAAATTTTTAAAATCCTGCGTTGATAGATTAAGGATTGATTGTCTAACATCTTTTGTTTCGATTGCTTTTTCGCTCATCTGCATCCCTCTTTTTATATTAGCTGTTACTATAAGACCTGATTTTAGGTCACTTTGTCAAAATTCATTTTTAAATAATGCGCGCTTTAGTCTTTTGAAGTGCGATCAACGCCAATGGCTTTTAATTCGGTATTCTTTTTCTGCTTTGCCGGATTGATTTTGATTTTTACGGCTTGAGATTCGGGGATGGCGCGCTCTAAATTAATGTGAAGTAAGCCATTATCCATATCTGCGCCTTGAACCTCTATACCATCGGCCAGAACAAAGCTGCGTTGGAACTGGCGCGCCGCGATGCCGCGATGGATGTAAAGGCGATCTTCATCATCATTTTGTTTGCCGCGAACAGTTAATTGGTTTTGATCTATTTCAACATCTAGATCATCCATAGAAAACCCAGCAACAGCCAAGGTTATGCGAAGTTCATACTCACCTATTTGTTCAATGTTATAGGGGGGGTATCCTTCGCTTCCGGCTTTGCGCATGCGATTGACGGTTTTTTCAAAATCATCAAATCCCAAAAAAAGCGGACTGTCGAATAAAGATAAACGTGTGGTCATGTCTTAAACTCCTCCTTGAGCGAGAATAAATATATTACTCATAAGTGACCCGCTATTGCAGCGTCACAAAATAACGATAATAAGAGGATTATATAATAAAATGACCTGATACTTCAAGCAGACTTTACGAAAACACGATCGCAATAGCTACAATCAATCTTATCTTTGCCATCAAAATTGAACCAAACCTTTGGGTGGCCCAATGCGCCATTGCCCCCATCACAGCTTACGCCATCAGCATGGGAGTCGACTTTTATTTCTTCGGGGGTTGTGTAATCTGGCATTGTTTTTCCGTTCATAGTGCTACCGTGCTATTTAAAGCAAAATACGGGATAAATTCAAGTGGGCTTTTATTTATTTGTGATTTCAATGTATGGGTATTTGACCTAAAATGGTAGCATGAAAAATACACAATCGGGTAATGTTCTATTTTATGTTTTTTTGGCCGTCGGTCTTTTGGGCGCGCTTTCCTATGTAGTGGCGCAAAGTACGCGCGGAAATATCTCATCGCTTAGTCGGGATAAGGCGGGGCTTTATGCGTCGGAAATTATCGGATACGGGAATATTTTATCGCAAGCCGTCAGTCAGATCAGGTTGCGCGGGTATAATGCATCAGAAATCAGCTTTGAAAATGTAATTGTTACGGGCTATGAGAACAGTGATTGCGGTGTGGGAGATTGTCGAATCTTTGATCTTTCGGGTGGGGCAGTGCATTATATGGTGCCAAAAGCAGAATGGCTTGATGCATCGCAGGCGGCTAATCTACGATATGGTGAGGTTTATTTTCATGGTGCGGCGCAAGTTCTTGAGGTTGGAACGGCGCAAGATGATTTGATTATGTTTATTCCCTATATTAAAAAAGAGCTTTGTATTGCCATTAACGATAAATTGGACATTACGCCGCCGGCGCGTGACGTGCCTTTGGAAACGGCCGGCCCGTTCGCGATTAATATGAAATTTGTGGGCGCATATCCCGATATTATTGATCGCAACGTTTCTGGTGATGGTAGCGCAGGGGTTTTAAGGGGGCGCATGGTCGGATGCACAGAGGCATCGGGTACGTCCTCAACACCGCCAACAGGAAGCTATCATTACTATCAGGTTTTGATTGCCCGTTAGATTTTTTTCCAAATTGCTCCATTGGGGGTATCTTCAATTGCTATACTCATTGCGGTGAGTTCATCACGAATCTCATCGGCGCGGGCGAAGTTTTTATTCGCTTTTGCTTCATTGCGTTGTTGCAGCAAAGAATTGATGTGATCTTCATCCATTGAATCATCTGAAACCCCATATCCAAGCCATTCATCAGGGTTATGCTGCGCTATGCCTATAAGCTTTGCTGCAGCATAGATTTGTGCCTTTAATGTGGGCGATTTTGTTTCTGCCGCCTCTTTCGCCAGAGCGAGAAGGGCGGAGATGGCCTTTGGCGTATTTAGATCATCTTGTAATGCGCTCAACACAGATTCGGCAGGGGATGCATTTTTATCGGCTTTTACATCTTCAAGCTCACGCAAATATTGATACAGACGATCAAGGGTCTTCTTTGATTGTGTAATTGCATTTTCTGTCCAATCCAAAGGCTGGCGGTAATGCGCGGATAGAAGGGTGAGGCGCAGAGTTTCACCTTCATGTTTTTTGACCAAGTCATGGGCAAGGGTGACGTTGCCAAGGGATTTTGACATCTTCTCTCCCTCTACGGTGACAAAGCCATTATGCACCCAATATTTTGCAAAAGATGATAAGTCATTTTTATCACCATGCGCGCAGCAGCTTTGCGCGATTTCATTTTCATGATGCGGAAATTTTAAATCTGCGCCGCCGCCATGAATATCAAAAGGTAGGCCAAGATGTTCTGCCGCCATGGCAGAGCATTCAATATGCCACCCCGGACGGCCATAGCCCCATGGGCTATCCCAACCCGGCTCATCTTGTTTTGATGGTTTCCAAAGAATGAAATCGGCAGGGTCTTTTTTATACGAGGCGACTTCGACGCGTGCGCCGGCTATTTGCTCATCACGGCTGCGCCCTGACAGGCCGCCATATTTTTCAAAAGAGGGTACATTGAATAAAACATGCCCATCGGCGGCATAGGCATGCCCCTTAGTCATCAATGTTTCAATGATTTCAATCATCTGTGGGATATGCGCCGTGGCGCGGGGTTGAATATCAGGTGCATTTACGCCCAGTGACGCCATATCCGCATTATATATATCGGTATATTTCGTGTTTGTTTCCTTTGCCGCGATCATGATTTTATCATCAACATCGGTAATATTGGAAACATAGGTTACTTTTTTATATTCGGCGCGTAAAATATTCGCCAGCACATCAAACACAACAGCCATGCGTGCGTTACCAATATGCGCGAAACTGTAAACCGTTGGTCCACAAGCGTAAATCCGTATATGCGACGGGTCTATCGGTTCAAAACCCTCTTTTTTTCGGGTCAGCGAATTATACAGTTTCAAGCTTGTCATTTGGCGTAATATCCTTCAAATTTCACTTTATGTCGTTTTTTACTGGAAAATACGGCAAATAGTCGCTAAGACCAACCTTTAATTTGAGGTTTATTAAAAAATGGTAAAAATCATGACCGCACAGAAATCTGTAATACAAGATAACAAACCAAGTCGCGAAGAGGCGATGAAGGCCGTTGAGACATTGCTCCGCTGGGCGGGTGAAGACCCAACGCGTGAGGGTCTGCTTGATACGCCTAAGCGCGTCGTGAAGGCGTATGAGGAGTTTTTCTCCGGCTATGGTAAGGATGCCGCGGCGGAATTATCCAAGATATTCGAAGATATTGAGGGTTTTGACGATATGGTTTTGGTCAAAGATATTGAATTCGTTTCTCATTGTGAACATCACCTTGTGCCGATTTTGGGTAAAGCGCATGTCGCGTATTGGCCAGATGAAAAAGTTGTCGGTATTTCAAAGCTTGCGCGCATCGTTGATATTTTTGGCCGCAGATTGGTGTCACAGGAAAATATGACCCGTAACATCGTGCAGTGTATTGATAACACCCTTAAACCTAAGGGCTGCGCTGTGTTTATTGATGCCAATCATCAATGTATGTCAACGCGTGGTGTGAATAAGGCCGGATCATCAACGGTAACCACAATGTTTAGCGGTATTTTCAAAGAAGATATGCATGTGCAAAGACGTTTTCTGGACATGATCTCTCATTCACGTTAATCTGCACCCGCATAATATAACGGGGCGCAAGATATGACTGAATTTACTCTTCCTAAATGGTATGATCTGCACACGCATTTCCGTCAAGGTGATGCGATGGGCGCGTATATTCAGGCGCATTTGGATATGGGGTGCGCCGGTGCTTTGGCGATGCCCAATACAAAGCCGCCAACCGCCGTTGTTTTTGAAATAGATGAAAGGGGCGAGTATTGGAGCATAGAGCGCTATAGACGTGATATGCTGGCAGTAGGTGCGGATCAGTTTGATACGCTTATCACCCCGCTTTATTTAACCAAAGACACAACTCCCGAGATGATTACCAAAGGTGCGCAAGGCGGTTTATTGCAGGCGTGTAAATCCTACCCCCCGCATGGCACGACAGGCGCGGAATTTGGCATTCCTATCACCGAATTTATGCAAAATGGCATTTTTGCCGCCATGGAAGAGGCGGGCGTTGTTTTGAACGTTCATGGTGAGGAGCATGGATTGAGCGGTGATCGTTATTTCGACCGCGCAATAAATGCAGAGGAAATATTCTATACTGAACGCCTTCCACGCGTGCGTGACGCCTTCCCGAATTTGAAGATTGTTTGTGAGCATGTAACTACGAAAAAAGCTGTAGATTTTGTGAAACAGAGTAACGCAAATATAGCCGCCACTATAACGCCCCAACATTTGATTTATACGATTGGCGATTTGATACAGGGTTTGAAATATCATCTGTTTTGCTTGCCTGTTTTAAAGCATGTAGAGGATCGCGATGCATTGCGCGCAGTTGCTATTTCCGGACATGATCGGTTTTTCGCCGGAACAGATAGTGCGCCGCATACAACCAAAGCGACGGATTGCGGATGCGCGGCTGGGTGTTTTACGGGCGGTATTGCTCCGCAACTTTATGCCCAGGGGTTTGAGCTTGCGGGCGCAGATTTATCGACGCAAGACGGGCAGGCGGCATTTGAGAAATTCCTTTGTACCAATGGTGCGGCTTTTTATAATCTGCCTGTGCCAAGTGAAAAATTTACTTTGATTAAGCGTGACGCAATGGTTGAAATGCTGCAAACATCGGATGGGCAAGTGACGCCTTTGCCGCTTGGCTTAAATCAAAAAACATTGCCTTGGACGCTGGGTTAAGATGTCATGGCGCATTTTTCATGACCCTGATGTGCAGGACTTCATGCGCCACCATCAAGATGCAGATGTGCGTGACCTCGCCCTTAAAAAACCACCGGAGCCATCATGGCCCTATGCCCTGATTTTGGATCAAATTAAGGTGCGTCAAAGGGCTAAAATCAAGTCTCCTGATTTATACGATACGAACGGATTTATATTCCCATCTTATGATCTCTTTGAACAATCTTCCTCTTCTGCCTGCGCAAATTATAAGGCATCACTGATCGGTGAATGTAATCGTTTTGTTGATTTGACGGCCGGCTGCGGCGGCGATAGTTTCGCCTTTTCGCGCCAAGTAAAACAGAGCATTTTGGTGGAGCGTGAAGAAAATTATGCGCAAATTTTATCTCATAATACCAAATGCTTGGGTGGTGATGTTACGGTGATATGTCAGGATGCTGAAAGTTATGTAGGTGATATGTCGCGCGCCGATCTTGTTTTTATAGATCCGCAGCGTCGCGAAAAAGGCCGCAAAGGCCTTTATAATTTCTTTGATTGCTCTCCCGATATTTTATCACTTTTGCCGATTTTACGTGAAAAAACAAAATATATAATGATCAAGGCTTCGCCTTTGTTGGATATTGAAAAAGGCATCAAAATGCTTGGTTTTGTGTCGCAAGTGCATGTGGTGCAATGGCGCAGAGAATGCAAAGAGCTTTTATATATTCTGGATTCTGATAGCAAAATGCATCCTGATGACGTGCCAATTATTGCCGTTGATTTGGATGATACGGGTCATGTTTGTACGAAATTTTCATATAGTTTCGGGCAGGAAAAGAAAATTTCGCCTGCTTATGCTATGCCGCAAAAATATATTTATGAACCTGATCCCGCCTTTCAAAAAGCGGGCGGTTTTAAATCGATGGCAGCGCAGCTTGGGTTGCATAAATTACATCCGAACACACATTTGTATACATCTGAAGATAGGCGTGACGACTTCCCCGGTAAGTATTATAGGGTTGAGGATATTGTAACGGTAAATCGTAAGGCGCTGCCTATACGAAGGGCCGATTTGGTTTTGCGAAATTTTCCATCAACGGTTGATGCGTTAAGGAAGAAATTAAA
>CAXBFT010000007.1:0-24551 GCA_963974945.1 uncultured Alphaproteobacteria bacterium | reverse complement strand
TTGCATTTTTTATAATCTCCAAATTATTAAACAATACTGTTTCAGGAATACTTATATACTTATTCTAACAGATTTCAAAGAAAGTTACGATATTTCGTAAGAAATTAACGATTTTTCAGGTTGAGCCACGGGTTTTTCGGGTTTGGCTTATGCTCAGGGGCAAAGCTTTCTTCTTTTTGTACCGGGGGCAGGCTCATTTCATCGAGGATGGCGGAGTTGGTGACCTGTGCAATGGCTTTGATTCTTTTGTCGATAGGAGGATGCGTTGCAAAGACCCCTAAAAAGGCAGAGTGATTTTCAATACACATCATCGCGATATCGTTGGAGGCATTTGGAATTTTGTCGCGCCCTGCGATTCGCATGAGGGCATGCATCATTGCTTGGGGGTTTTTTGTCATCTCTACTGCGCCTGCATCGGCCATATATTCGCGTCTGCGCGATAGGGCAAAGCGCATGAGCAAGCTGAGCAAATAGCCTATCGATAGAATAATTGCGATGAGAATCATTGCAACGAATATCCCGCCATTATTGTTATTTCGATTTCTGCTTCGTCCAAAAAACAAAGTATATCTTAAATTATTCCAAATGATTTGAGATAAAAAGCCAAAGAGGCCGGTGAAAATGATGGTGACGATTAAAAGGCGTACATCACGGTTAATAATGTGTGTCAGCTCATGCGCAAGAACGGCCTCAAGCTCCTCTTTTCTAAGGGATTTCATGAGGCCACGCGTTACCGTTACGCTGTACGTGTTTTTAGAAATCCCACTGGCGAAGGCATTACGGGCATGGGTTTCGATGATTTCCATTCTTGGCATGATCATGCCCTGTGAGATGCATAGATTTTCCAGTAAATTATAAAGCTCCGGCTCTTCTTCGCGGGTGACAGGGTGAGAATGTGCCATCTTACGGATCAGGCGTGTATGTGTAAACCATGCAATGGTAAACCATATGGCAACGCCTGTAATAATCATCGGCCAGTAATCAAAGGCAAGTTGATTGGCAAAGCGTATTGCCGTATCCATTTCTATCCCCTGCACGGAGGGGCGTGCCATCACTGTACCGCTGAGGACCAAAGAAATCAGCCAGAAAATGCCAAGGATTAGCACAGGATAGATCATCAACAGCGCAATACAGCGCAGATTATTGTTCCAGATATGAGTGCTTAATCCGATTGTTGGTGCGATCATAAAAATCTACCTTAAACAGATTGTTTGACTAAAACTTCACTTCCGGTGCCTTTTTTACCATCTCGGCTTCGGCTTCATCCAGTTCAAAGAATGATTCCTTTTGAAATCCAAATGAATTTGCGATTAAAACAGCAGGGAATTGCTCTGTTGCCGTATTGTATTCAGATGTCGCATTATTGAAGAAACGGCGCGCGGCAGCAATTTTATTTTCAATATCGGATAACTCGCTCATGAGCTGGCGAAAATTAGTGTCCGCTTTCAGGTCGGGATAGTTTTCAGCCACGGCCAACAAATTCATCAACGCGCCGCCCAAAACATTCTCGGCCTGTACACGCTCTCCAGTTGCGCCTTTGGCTGCGCCGACTTGGGCGCGGGCATTGGTTACATTTTCAAAAACACCCTTTTCGTGCGAGGCGTACCCCTTGACGGCCTCAACAAGCTGTGGGACAAGGTTATAGCGCTGCTTCAGCTGTACGTCTATATCGGAAAAGGCGTTGTTGCGTGTTTGGCGCAAAGCAACCAATCGGTTGTACAATATAATCATTACAAAGACGATAAGTGCGATAATTCCTAAAATGCTCCACATACCCATGGATTTATTCCTTTCCCTCAGAGTTTTACTAGGTTAGTTTATGGTCTTGCGTTGAATTTGTCTTCAACTTTTTTATAAACCTTTATATATAGGCGGCCACGTTAAACATGTCTGTTTTTACATCTTCTCATTTTGCCAGTGTAAGTGCAAGCGGAACAGATTGGCGTGATACGTCAAAGGCTGTACTTGAGCAATTGGATGATATCCAATCCGGCGATAATGTTTTTAATTTTGGCTTTATATATATATCAGATCACCTTGCCGATGATGCGGTGAGTATTTTGAATTTGTTTAAATCAGTTTTAAAAATTGATGATTGGGTGGGCTCTATCGGGATGGGCGTGATTGGGTGTCAGGCATCATATATTGATAAGCCCGCAATTTCTGCGATGCTGTGCCAATTTCCAAAAGATAGCTTTTGTGTATTTCCGTCTGATGGCGCGGAAAGTGCCGATGAAAATACTATTGCGCAAGGCGCAGTCCGTGATTGGTTGATTAAAAACATGCCCGTCCTATCTGTTGTTCACGGTGATCCTGCGGCAGAAGAGGACCCAAGGCAGACTTTAGCAGCGTTAGAGCAAACAACGAACGCCTTTTATGTTGGGGGTTTATCATCTTCTCGCTCACATCATTACCAAATTGCCAATAGCGTTTTTGAAAATGCGCTATCAGGTGTTTTCTTTTCTGATGCTGTTCCTGTATCGACAACAGTATCACAAGGATGTCGCCCTGTCGGCGGATACCATATCGTTACAAAAGCCGATGAAGCCACCATCTTAACGCTGGATGATCGGCGTGCTTTGGATGTGTTGCAGGAGGATTTGAAGGCTGTTATTCATGGCAAGCATGAAGGCGATGAGCCGCCCTTTATTGAAAATCTAAAATTCATCGAGAGCAGTACGCATGTGCCGGAGGAGTTTAAAACATTATTCCGCGGGCAAATTCATGTTGCTTTGCCGCTTTCTGTATCAGATCAAAATGATTTCTTGGTGCGCAATATTACGGGTATCGATGTTGATGAAGGGTCGGTTACAATTTCAGAGGATATATCCACGGGTGATAGCGCCCTTTTTGTCCAGCGGGATGAGTCGAGTATTTCATCGGAATTATCACAATCTCTTGTAGCCTTGCATAAGCGCGTTATGGCAGAGCGCGGATGTTTTGAACCCAAGGGCGCGCTTTATATTTCATGTGTGGCGCGCGGCTTTAACCCACCAAAATCAGATGATAATAAAGAGCTTAATTTGATTAAAAATATCATTGGTGATGTGCCAATGACAGGGTTTTATGCCGGTGGAGAAATCAACAATGCGCGCCTTTACGGATATACGGGAATTTTAACCTTGTTCTTTTAAGGGGTAAAAATCCATTGTGCTTGATGGATATTGTCGTTATGGTTTGAACATCACTTTATTGTCAAACGCAACCATATTGGGACGAGCCATGACCTTTTTGAAATCTATTCGTAATACAACTATTTTGACATCGGCAATGATTATTTCTGCCTTTGCATTATCTCATACAGCATCCGCGCAAGAGAATAATACGTTATTGCCTTCTTTGCCCGCGCCATTACAAAATCTTGTAAATGAAGGTGCGCAAATCCGATTTTTAGGTAAGGATTTCGGTGTCGAAGGGTGGGTTGCTATTAAAAACGGGCAAGAGCAATATTTCTATGTTTTGCCAAATACAAAGGCTTTTATCTCAGGGCTTTTATTTGATGATGCGGGGAAAGCGGTAACAATTGATCAGGTAAATCGTTTGCGCGCACAAAGCAGTGATTTGTTAGATCAACTGGCCGAAGATGCACCGGTACAAGAGGCAAAACAAAAAGCGCAGGCAGAAAAATATGAATTTAAAACGCCGGCAGAGCAGCTCTTTTGGGATATAGAGAATAGCAACTGGGTTGCCATTGGTCAGGCTGGGGCGCCTGTATTCTATAGCTTTATTGATCCGCAATGCCCGCATTGTCATGCGATGCTTGAAGAGTTACGCCCCGATATTGAGGCAGGTCGTGTTCAGGTGCGTATGATCCCTGTTGGTTTTAAAGAAGAAACCCGCGCACAGGCGGCCTATCTTTTGGCTACACCCTCAGCTGAGCAGATTTGGTGGAGACATATGGATGGTGATGCAAGCGCGTTGCCAGCAAAAAGAGAGATTAATGACCAAGGCGTACAGCGTAATTTAGCCATTATGCAATCATGGAAATTAAGTGTAACGCCGTTAATCGTATATCGCGGTGTCGATAATCAAGTAAAAATTGTTCGCGGTAAGCCAAAAGATAAAGAAGCAATGATTGCTGATCTTGGTTCACGTAGCTAACAAGGCATAAGATTTTTCAATATTTCCAGAGCGTGTTTTATGCTGGTGTATAAATGCTCTGGGTTCTTGTTTGGTCTATGGATAAAGTAAGGCTTTGATTTTCTTCTGGTAATTGTGCATTTACAAGTGAAACTGCTTCTGGATCTGGCGAGGAGTTTTGATTGAAAAAACTTGCCATTGCCATACCACGTAATGAGATTCCCTCTTCAAAATCTACTTTAGGCGTTCCGCCAATAGCAGAGGAAACTTGCGCCGTATATGCTGTACCATCAACGCCTTTGGTGTATCCTTTGTCCATTTCTGGAGGAGGGGCAATGTTCTCCTGAGGTGGTGCAATATCCGGGTTTTGATCATTTAATCTTATTTGTCTCTCTCTAAAATAATCATAGAGGGTTTCTTTCGATATAATATCAGGATCGTGGTCTAAAGGTGGGATTGTGTCTGATAGACCGTCTTCTATTCTTCCTATATTGATGGCATCATATCGATCGTTAATTAACCATAAAGCTTCGACCAATTTTCCTGTATTCTCATAGGATGGGTCAGAATTATAGGCGCTAAGGGCATTTTCTTTCTTGTTTTCTATATATGCAATTTCTTGTATTCTATAGGCTTCCGGGTTTTCTTCTTTTACTTCTTCCGGTGTGGTTGCCGACCCTTCATAGGAATCCCAGTCAAAGGTTTTAAAAATTGCCTCTGGTGTGTGTGCATCCATTATCGCGCTATAATGATTTTGTATCGTTTCGCCATGCTCGGTAATAAAAGCATTCTCAATTTCGTTTTCTTCTATCTTGTTTATAACGAATGCTTCTTTTTCAGATTCAGATATAAGCAGGATTGGTTCGATATCACTTAGATTGGGGACATCTGTATTGTTCTTATATGCATCTAGTCTTGCAATATCATAGGCGTTCTCATGTAAGGCTCGCTCTAATGCGACCAACCGTGTCAAGGTTTCATCGGATGGGTTGTCTTTATAATTTTGGATAACGTCATCTACTTTTTCTTCTAAGAGATTTTTTGTTATTTCATTTCGTTCTTCCCGATCTAAATCATACATATCTTCGGCACCATCTGTGCGCGAAGACCAGTCATAATTTTCAAAGAGTGATTTTGAGCTGAATTCTTCATTATTAGAAGCCGCTATTCCTATAGAATTAAGTTGCCGTAAGACTTCATTATGCGGCCCCATATTTGAAACATAGGACTCTTCTTGTTCCTGTGAGATCAGCTGCGTTGGCTCTCTTAAGGGGATGTCTTGTCCCATGACGCGTCGCCTATACGCGTCTTGATAGCTTTGTGCGTAATCTATTTGGATTTGGGCTTCATAAACAGCGCGTTGATTATCAATGGATGGGTCCTCATTATAATCTTTCATTGCTTTGGCTTGAAGGTCATCCAGATTTTTTTGTGCGGTAGCAAAATACGCATCAGGATTTTCCTTTAGAAGCTCTTGTGGCGTTGTGGCCTGCCCTTCATAGGAATCCCAATCAAAATTATCATCTACAAATTCATTTGTCTTTTCACGATACGACCACGCGACATGATAATGAACCTCTGTAACTTTATCATTTGCATTAATGCCTGCACTGGAATGTGTTGAATCATTTTGCGATGCTAATGCCCTCAAATCTATCATGGCTAATGCTAGATCACCCTGCCCTCGCTCTCTGGCGGCATTGTAGGCGATCTTATCTGCTTTATTTTCTTCAATAAGAACTTTGAGGCGTGTTCCGTTTGGACCCTCTGTTTTTAAGTGACCACCTTCATGATTACCGATAAGACGCATCCAATCTTGATCTGTACCAGGCATATTTTCTAATATTTTTTCTCTGGTCGCATCATCATAAACAGGCGTTTCTTCTGCGTCTTCTGTGCCTGATGTAAATTGGTTTATGACTTCTTCTTTTGTATCTATTTTATATGATGGAACAATGGCAATACCGTGTTCTTTGCCATTTATCTCTAAATCATCTAGCGCAGCAGGACCTGATTTTTTTGTGTGTTTTGCAAACTCGCTTAAAGTTGGGACAGGGCTTGGCTTTTGATCTTTATTAGTTTTTTCAGTGTGATTTTTTAACTTTTCCATCAAGGCATCTGTAGATCCCTCAACTTGCCCCTCCATTTGTCCTCGAAAAGATGATGCTGCGGCTGTATTTGAATTTCCAATTGACTTGCCCGGGGGGCCTAAAGGCCGTGTTCTTATTTTATCGGGATCCACAAAAACAACAGGTTCATCGGGATTGACTTCACGGACACCATGTTTATAGGCATCTTCGCGCGATAAATGATCGACGTTATTGAGGGGTGCATTATTTTGTGGAGTTTCCGGCATCTCACCCCATCCCTAAATGATTTAATTCAGGAGTCTTTTTGTTTTCATCTTGATCGCTTTTTTTATTCGAACTGTTTTCAGTGTTTATAAAGGGTGGTGTGGAAATTGATTTATATGGCGCGTTTGCATCAGGGGCCTGATTTTCATTTTCAGGCTCTTGCTTGCTCGTTACGCATGATGCAACAACGAAGCTTAACCCTAACGCTGCCGCTGTTTTTATCGCCGTTTTGGCCAAAGAATTTTTCACTGAATTATCACCCTTATTTTTATTATTGAATTTTAGCAGTTTTTAAATTTTTATACAAATATTTTATGATTAGGGAAAATATTGGAAATCATTTGGTTTTTTTCCATAGCGGATCCTTTATATCTTCCATAAGGGCGTTATGGGCGGCGATTTCAATTTCGGATGGGGCGTGGGGGCGCGCGGCGCGAAAGGGGCGCTCTTTCTTTGTACTGTTTTGATTATTGGTTGATGATGCATTTTTATCATCAACCAATCCAAGGCCGCGTTGACGACCGCCGAGAAGCTCCAGATAAACTTCGGCTAAAAGCTCAGAGTCAAGAAGAGCGCCGTGATAGGTGCGGGCGGTATTATCAATATTATAACGACGGCAAAGAGCATCCAGTGATGCAGGTGATCCGGGAAATTTTTTGCGGGCCATACCAAGGGAGTCAACGACGCGATTCCAAGGCAATGCTTTATGGCCCACATTATTAAGCTCCCAATTTAAGAACTTCATATCGAATTCGGCGTTATGAATAACAAGAATGGAATCGTCGCCAATAAAATCCATAAACTCGCTATAACATTGTGAGAAGATAGGTTTGTCTTTTACAAAATCATTTGTAATGCCATGAACGGCGGTGGCTTCGGCGGGAATATCGCGCTCCGGATTGATGTAAATCTGGCAAGTTTTACCCGTGGGCAAGTGGTTTTCAAGCTCAACCGCGCCAATCTCAATAATACGATCCCCCGCAAAAGGATCCATCCCTGTGGTTTCCGTATCGAGAACAATTTCGCGCATCGCATTTTCACCTTATATATATGTGCGCATTATTATGGTGATTAGTGCGATGAATTCAATAGCGATGTGAGAAAGCATAAAAATTTCTAATTTATACATAATAAATTCTATTTTCTTGACACAGCATGAAAACCCTGTCATGTTCCGCGTGCAGTTTGGCATAATGCTCATAAAAACAGAGCTTTGGCGGGCGTCGTTAAAATATATAGACGCATAAGGCTAATTTCCCTTTCCAGAAAAGTTCGTTTTTCGAATTGCACGCTTTAATAGGATAGAATCCTATAAGCGTGGAAATATCGAATGCGCGGCGCGTATCACAGGTGTGAATGGCGATTCGTGAAGCTGCTGCTTTTTTGAAAAGGAAGACGACTAAATGAAAAACTTTGCAGAACTCGGTCTTGATGCCGTATTAACGCAATCACTTGCCTCTATGAACTATGATAAACCAACACCAATTCAGGCAGAAGCAATTCCGCTTGCACTTGATGGTCGCGATATTATGGGTTCGGCGCAAACAGGTACAGGAAAAACAGCGGCATTCGCTATTCCACTTGTGCAACATCTTTTAAATAATGAGAGCAGTTGCGCGATTGTTCTTACACCAACGCGGGAGCTTGGTAAGCAGGTTATGGAAGTGATCCAACAATTACTAGGTCGCAGTACACGTATTAATACGGCGTTCTTGATTGGTGGAGATTCCATGACAAAACAAAACGCGCAGCTTAAACGCCGTCCGCGTCTTATTGTTGGTACACCAGGTCGTATCAATGACCACCTTAAACGCCGTAGTTTGCATTTGGATCAAACAGACTTTTTGGTTTTGGATGAAACTGACCGTATGCTTGATATGGGTTTCAGCATTCAGATCGACTCTATTGTTGACCACCTTCCGCGTGAGCGTCAAACATTGATGTTCTCTGCAACGATGCCAAGCAACATTATGCAGATGGCAAAGAAATATTTGAATAATCCAGAGCGCATTGCTGTTGGTTCAACATCTAACCCTGCGAAAAATATCAAACAAGAAATTATTCGTGTTACCAATGAAACAAAATATAATGTTTTATTGCAGGAGCTTGCCGCGCGTGATGGTTCGATTATCGTTTTTGTGAAAACAAAACACGGTGCGGATAAAATGGCTCGTAAGTTGCAAGATGCCGATGTTGATGCGGATGCAATTCATGGTGATTTGAAGCAAACTAAGCGTGAGCGCGTTATCAAAGCTTATCGCAACAAACAGTTCCGCGTACTTGTCGCAACTGATGTTATTGCCCGTGGTCTTGATGTTCCGCATGTTGAGCATGTGATTAACTATGACCTACCGCAAATGGCAGAAGACTATATCCACCGTATCGGGCGTACAGCACGCGCCGGCGCGAGCGGTAATGCACTTTGCTTGATTGCACCGCAAGATGGCCGTCTATGGGGCGCGATTGAGCGTTTGATGGACCCGAATGCGAAACCTGAACCATATGCGAATAATAATTCGCGTGGCAAAGGTGGCGATCGTGGCCGTGGTGGTTTTAAAGGTAATGGCGGCGGCAAGCCGTTTAATAAAAAACCACGCCGTGATGGTGATGATGATCGCTCTTATGGTGCAAAACCATTTGCTAAGAAGCCTTTTAAATCAGGCGGTAAGCCATTTAAAGATCGTAATGATTCAGACCGTCCGGCACGTAGTGAAGAGCGTTCAGAGCGTTCATTCCGTCCCGCAGAAAATCGTGGTGATCGTCCCGCACGCAGTGATCGTGGTGATTGGAAGACAGCCGATCGTTCAGAACGTCCGGTGCGTAAAGAGCGTGCAGAAGCAGGTCAGTGGCATAATGATCGTAACGATCATGCAGAGCGCCCTGCGCGTGCGAAACGTGTTGAGGGTGGAGATCGTCCAAAGGCACGTACAGATCGCAGCGAAAGCTGGAAAACTGGTGATCAGCCACGTACAGCAAAACGCACAGATGATAGTCGTTCTTTTGCTGGTAAACGTGATGGCGATAACAAAGGTGGATTTAAAGGAAAGAAATCAAGCGGCGAAGCGCGTTCGTTTGATCGTTCCAAAGCACCTAAAACTGGTGCTAAGCCATTTAACAAAAAGCCACGTAAAGTAGCGTAGTTATTGCCTTAAAGATAAGAATAAAGAAAAAGCGGGATGTATGATCTCGCTTTTTTATTTGCGTATTAAGAATGATCTGTGGGGAGTCTGAAATAGAAATGATTACGTCGCATAAAAAAAAGCGAGATCATACGTCCCGCTTTTTATGTGTCTGATTTATATTTCAAATAATCTTAGAATTTATGTCCGATATTGAAGTAGAAACGTGGTTCTTTATCATTTTTCACTTCAACTTCACGCGTGAGGGGCAGTGATACACCAAAACCTGTAGTTATTTTATCGGTAATATCGGCATTTATGCCAAGACCGATAGAGGTCAGGGAGTCGCGCTTTCCCGCAGATGTTGTGGCATCTTGATCCCATACGCGACCTGAGTCTAAATGCGCAAATAGAGTGTAATCATTGATGTATTTAAAGGCTTGTGGCTGTCTCCACTGTACTTCAATTTTACCGGCGATCCCGTCATCTCCAACGATTTCAGAATTATCATAGCCGCGACCTATCTTCATTCCACCAACGCCAAATTCTTCTGCGCTTAATAATGGTGTTGCTGCCCATTGTCCTTGACCTGCGAATAGAATATTGATCGATGATGTTACACGTTGCAGGCGTTGAATATCAAAATTAGCCTTTTTATAGTTTGGCTCGCCTCTTGCGCGGGTGAGCTTGCTGCTGCCTGCATCGCTTGCGCCGAAAACATCAATTCCTTGTGAATATTCAAGGTCAATTGAGTTAATACCAAAGCCAATTAACGTGTCGATGAATTGGTAGTTTGTGCCAAGGCGCAGGCTGCGTATTCTGTCTTTACGGGCATTTGGCTCAAGATCGTTCTTGCTTGTCACATTCGCAGCATCAAAACTTAGGCGACCATTCCAATTTGTTGTGCGTGAGCGAATGAATGGGTGGGTCAGGCCGGCAGAGAATATGTATGCACGTCCCTGTACATCAAATTGGTCAAGATCAGCGCCGGGTTGAGAGGCTGATGAGCCGCCGAAGAAGGAAACTTTTGTGCCGTAGCGGTTGATGGGTTGTGTGTAGCCAACGCCGCCAAACATCAGTTCATTTGGGCGGTGCTTATCGCCACTGACAGTTATATCTGTTGTGATCTTCTCATTCATGCCCAAAATAGAGTTCAATACGCCTGAATAGCTTGCCTGATATGGACCAAGATAACGGCTGCCGTGATTGTTGATCCCGACTTCAGCGTCATATGTATGGCTTTCAATGATGATGGTCATGTCAGACGCACCAGGTTTGGTTTTAGATGGGCTGAGGATGCTTCGTGCTTTTACGCCAGGAAGATCGTTAATCAGAAGGAGGTATTTTTCCATCTTCTTCGCATCAAGGATATTGTTTTCTTTTAGGTTCTCGGCGTATTTGCGAATTTGTTTCATTTCGCTTTCTGTTTGATTGCCCTGAATATTGATTTGATCGACAAAGCCTTCGACAACGCGTAATTTTACAACACCGTTTTCAATGGTTTGTGGTGGTACCACAACCTGAGTCAGGATATAGCCATCATTACGATATTTTGTTGTTAGTGTATTGGCAATGCCATACATATCTGCCAAAGAAACGGTTGTGCCAAGTTTCTCACGGTAAATTGGGTCAAGATCTTCGGCGGTGTAAATACCAACACCATCTATTTGCAAGCTTGTCAGTGAGAATTTTATATCTTCTGCGCCCGCAGGTGCATTAAGCGGTGCGGCATCGGTTACTTCAACGGCTCGCTCCAATTCGGGCATTCTTTTATCTGAAAGCAAATCTTGTGTGATACGCGCGGGGTCGGCGGCTCTTGTCGCTTGCTCAACCTGTGCCATGGATGGCGTTGATATAAGAACCAGAGATGTCAGCGCACTACCACCAATGAGTAATGTTTTTAAAGTGGGTTTTGTCAAAAAGCGCAGCATGATAAATATATCCTGTAATTTCTATATCAGTTTATGTTCAAATTAAATCAGTGGGGTGTTCGTCCTTTGAAAAAAGGATCCAAATTATATATTAAGTGTGTATCACTTTAATTATATGGATTTTCTTTTTCCCATAAAGTTTCACCTCGGTTTTAGCCCGATATGCAGAGCGTGTAAATACATAATTTTGTTCTGACGTGATTGTTTTAATAATATTGATAGTATTTTGTTATAGCTTGTTTTTCTAATATATGGCTGTCAGTAACGATTTTACAGAATGCTGGCGTGTGGTATCCCCTAAAAGTTAAATTTTCCTTAATATTTTATTGTTTTTTATTTTAAAAGGTGCGATATATTGCACGATTAAAAGTAAATGTGAGCGTTAATCTGCCGTCAAAACGGCGTTGTTTAGTGAGCAGGCTTTCTTAATAAGCATTTTAGCTATGTGGTTCGCTGCCACCATATGGAACATATTTCTTTTATAATTGCCGTTTATTTTTAGGGATGGCAGAAATTTACAAAACATAAAATTTTGAATGATAGGGATATCAAAATGCCAAAGATTACCGGAACAACTATGATAATGGTTCAAACCACATGCGAAAAAACAGCGTTTCAGCGCAAAAAGTCGTTGTTGCTTTCAACCGCAGCCTTGATGGTGGGCGCGATGCTTGTTCCGGGACATGCTATGGCTGGCTCTGCTACTCCAACGAATTCTTGGGATTACGATGTTGTTTTAGATGGTAATGTTGGTAAAGATGTTTCAACGGCCGGCTTAACAAATATTACGGTGAATGGTGGAAATGGTTATGTAGCGGGTAATGCCGATATTTACACAGGTCACACAGTTAATGTTACCGGTGATAGCGGCGCGACATTCGCGTATAAAGATAATCGTAATAACATTCAATCGACGCTCGACGGTAATTTGAATTCCAATATGAAAGTCGTGATCATTGATAAAGACGGTTTGTTCTTTATGAACGGATCAAGCGTTAACGTGCAGAGCCTTGTTGCGACAACAGGGAATATTCGCGTTAATGACGTGATGAATGGCGGAAATGTTTTAACCGTCAGAAATGTTTCAGAAGATGGAATGATTATAAATGAAGGTACGATTACAGCGAAGAAAAGCGTTGATTTGATCGCAAAAGGAATCTTAAATAGTGGCGATATTATTGTTACAAAAGCAAATGGCCGCATTTTGTTGGCTGCGGCTAATCAACTAACACTAAAGAGGCCAAGTAAGAAGACATCAATTGATGTTAGCGAAACCGGTATTGTTATAAACCTTGGGACATTGACTGTTGCCAAAGGTGGTTTGGCTGCGATTGTTTCCCCTTTTTCTGCTAATGGCGGCGTGATTAACGCTAAAATGGGTACTGTGGCTATGGCTTCGGGTGAGACCGTTACGCTTGATATGTATGGTGATGGTTTGGTTGAGGTTGCCGTTGATGGTGAGCTTGCCAATACGATGATCGTGAATGCGGGTGAAATTAAAGCTGAGGGCGGAAAAGTTCAGATCACCGCAAAGGCTGCCAAAAGCACACTTGATAATGTTATCAATAATTCAGGCATTATTACGGCGTCATCTGCAAGAGTTGATGGCGGTAAAATCATTCTTGATAGTGGCGAGCATAACACTATTTACAATACTGGCTTGATTGAAACATCTGCGGGCGGATCTATTGAGATTTCGGCTGAGCGTTTTAAACAAAGCGAAGCTATTATCGTTCCTCCTGTTAAACCAAGCATAGGCGTGAAATCTTTTGGTGGTAATATCGACATCACAACAACAGATAATGTAGAGATTTACAAGGGAACTGTTGATGCGGCAGGCGGTAATATTAATATAGATAATGGTGGCGTATTTTATTCTAAAAACAAAGATACAATCCTGACATCCGGTGTCGGCACAATTGATATTAATCAAAATCAAGATGCGCCTCTTTCGGCTCCCGCATTTGCACGTTTCGCATTTGCGCCAGTTGGTCCGAGCGCTTCAATTCAAAATGTGGTTGATGCGATTTCTAATACAGGTACAGGCACGAACACCGTGAATGTGAGCGCTGGGACATTTGTGGAGGATGTAACAATTGACCAAAACAACACAATTTTGAACGGCTCTAATCATGGTCTTGGTGGTGCAGATGTGACGCGCGGCGCAGAAACGCTAATCATTGCTACCACAAATGGTAATGGCGTTAAAATTATTGCAGATAATGTAACGGTTGACGGTGTTGCCATTGATGGTGATCGCGCCGGTGTATTTGTTGATGGTGCCGATAATGCTAGAGTTTTGAATAATGTTATTAATAACGCCTCTTATGGTGTGGAGGTTGTAGATTCTAGCAATTCTATGATTAAATCAAATATAATTACAGATACAACAGAAGGTATACGCGCTGATGACGCGCGTGGTCTTTGGGTTTACGATAATGATATTATTGGTGCCTCTGTAAATGGTATCCATATTGAAAATAGCGATGGAACAGATTACATAAATGATATTGATATTTGGAAAAACCGTATAAATGGTGCGGCAGGATCTACAGGTATCCTAGTCGAAAATAGCGATTTTGCATCAATCGGTGGTTATGGCAACAACCAATTTAAAGAGACGGATTCTCTGGCGACAGGTAATGTAATTACCGGCGTTCAGAATGGTATCGTTGTTAAAGATAGTGATAATGCTATCGCTATTTACAACACATTAGACGGTATTAGTGGAAATGGTATAGCTATCTACGGCTCTGATGATACTATCGTTGTAAATAATGATATTGATAATGTTGGCGGTGGTATTATCGCAAGTGAAATTGGTGACATAACAATATTGAATAACAATATTAAAACAACCTCACGTGATGGTATCTATGTCAATGATTTTAACACTGCCCAAGTTTTAGGCAATGTTGTTGATGGTGCAAGTGATATTGGTATTTATTTAAATGACGGCATACAATCCAATATTATATATAATACAGTTACAAACTCTGACATTGGCATTGCATCTGATGATACAGATCAGACAGTAATTTTTGGTAATAATGTCGCGTTTTCAAGGGATGGTGGTATTTCCGCTTGGGATAATGGAGCGGTTGTTATTGAAAATAATATCGTTAATGAATCCGGTAATACAGGTATCGACACAATTGATACATATATTATAGCAATTGCAAATAATACTGTAAGCAATAGTGGTACTAATGGCGTATTGGTTGGCGGAGACTTTAATGGTGAAGTTTTGTTTGAGGGCAATATCCTTACCGATAATGGCCAAGATACAGGTTCTGCCCATGCCCGTTTTGAGAGTGGCAATATTGATCTTAGTAATTTGATTAATCCCAATATCATTACAAATACAACAGCAGATAGCGCAATTGGCCTTCAGTTTGTCTCTGATGGATCCGCTGGTAGTGATAGCTTTGAGGGTCAGCTTGTAGAATTTGATGGGCCTAAGTTTGCGATTGATGGGCCTAAGTTTGCGATTGGTAATGGTTTGACGATTGTAGGTGAAACATTAGGTGCAACTGCGTTTACTGGTTTCGCTGCGGCGGATAGCTTCTATGTTCGTTTCGAAGATGGAGCGATCCTTGATCCAATCACGAATGCACCAATTACTATTGATGGTACGAATGCATCATTTGATGGTATTATTCCCGGCAGTTTTGCGGGTGAGGTTTTACCTGTAGCCACATTGAACTTTATTGAAAATCGTTTATTTGATGCAGATGATGCAACGGTAAATGGCCGTGGGCAGATATTTGTTGGTACACCGTCAGTTGTTCCTGGCGGCCCGGCTGCTCTGTCAAATTTCCAAGACTTTTTCTTTACGCCTGATGGTGGTGTGGCTCCTGCCGGTGGTGCGAGTGTAAGAATTACAGGACTTCCCTCAACAGGCCCTTTGAGCTTGAATGATATTGCGCCGGCCGCTGGTGAGGATAATTCAGGTGATGATGTCGCCAATATAGAACCGGCAGCAGGTGAGGGCGATCAAGGTAATGATGTGACATGTCTTGGTGACGCGTTAAACTCATTGGGCGCAGGCACAGTGAATTATAACTTCGGCGGATCACTACAAGATTCTATTATTGGTGCATCGGCTTGTGCTAATGCTGCGCTTTAAGCCTTCGTTAAGCCTTTTAGTATAAAACTATTTTTAGTAAAGCTCTGATATATAATCGGAGCTTTATTTTATTAAACTGCGTATCATTCGAAAATCATTGCCACATATGTTGTTGTTAGGGTATGAATAAAATGATTTTTTTTAACAGGGGGTTGCACTTAGGCGATTTTGTGTCAGAATAAGGCAGACGCTTAGGCAGCTAAAAAATATAGAGTTTAAGGTAATAATAATATGTATAATGATGATGAGTGGAATGTAGTTGAGGGCGATGATCTTACAGGGTTTTTGGATAAGATTAACCCGATTGATGGGAAATATAGAACATCCCCAAGTAGCACGCAGGTCGCATGGCGCACCTTGCCGTTTTATGAATCCGTTGCACTTATCCGTGTGCAGGACCCGAATTGGGTAAATAAAAAGATGTGCATTTATTATCTTACGGATCAGGGTAATCTGTTTCGTTTGAACGGAACATCTCCACCAATTCATGAAGTTAATAACAAGGCCCCTATCAAAATCAATGATGATAATGTGCTTGAATATTTACGCTTCTTCTGTTTCTTTGTCCGTGGCGATGAAGGCCCATTCTATGTTGCAGAAGATATTACAGATGCGAATTTGCCGCAGGATATGGATCCAACAACAAAATCCGTTATTGAAGGCACTGTTCGCCCTGCAAGTTTTGAGGGTATGAATGAGCAAGGGCATTACCTTTGTGATGCTGTTGTGTTTTATTCAAACGCACTTTTTATTGCTAATTTCTCCGTTCAAACCAGCGGCATGATAGAAATGCTCAATGATGAGCCGATTGCCGGTGATCTTGGGTCAAAGCTTGAGAAGCCTATCGCATAAATTTATGGCATTGCTCATTGATGAAAATTTAAGAAAGACCGCAAATGCGGTCTTTTTGTTTACGGCTTTGTAACAAGCCAGGGTGCTTGTGGTCGGGAGGATTAAGCTTCGCCCGTCTTTTGCGAAAATATTTAAACTTATGAATTAGAATTGACCATAATCAATGTTTTAAATGCGAATGTTGTTATGAACAAAGCGTAAAATAGGTTGGTACACTATGTTTGACAGTTGTCTGAATGCAATCACTACAAATCAGGGGCTGATTGCCAGCTTGTTTTTGGCAGGTTTGGTTGGCGGGGCGACACATTGCACGGGGATGTGCGCGCCGTTTGTTTTAGCGCAAGTTGATGGTAAGCCTCATGCAACAGTATTACAGCGTATTGCAGGGGTCGCATTGATACCGTATCATTTGGGGCGAATGACAACATATATTGCCATGGCGGTGTTGTTATCATCCGTTTTAAATCTGGCATTTTTGTTTCAACCTGTACGACTTTATATTGTTACTCCTATGCTTGTGAGTGCGGCGGTCATTTTTTTGGTAAATGCCTTTCCGCAAGCGTTAAAGATTTTTCCTTGGGCGGCGCGGATTTCTTTGCCTGTTCCGTTTAGGGTGTTACAAAAAATTTATGGTGTTTTGATAAAAAGAAAAACTCTTGTCTCTGGCTACTTGACAGGGGTGTTGTTGGGGTTTATGCCATGCGGGCTTGTTGTGTCTGCTCTTATGGCATCAGCGTCGGCACAAAATATTTTAGGATCAGCACTTGCGATGGCTGCTTTTACATTCGGAACCGTTCCTTCACTGGTTATGGTGGCGTTGGGCGGATCTTATATTAAAAGACGTTTTCCTGTATTGGAAAAAAAGGTCACGCAAGGGTTAATGGTATGTAGTGCATTGTGGCTGTTCATAGTCGCAGGGCAAGCATTTATGTAATAGAAAAGGGAAAAGCTATGACAGCTTCTGAAAACAGTTTTTATAATGATCGTATTGTACGTTTATTTGTATTAGCGACATTATTCTGGGGTGTTGTTGGAATGTTCATGGGTGTGTTAATTGCATCACAACTTGCATTTCCTTGGCTTAATGTTGAACCATATTTGACCTTTGGCAGATTGCGTCCAGTGCATACATCGGGCGTTATTTTTGCTTTTGGTGGTAATGCGTTATTCGCCACCAGCTATTATATTGTACAGCGTACGTGTGCAGTACGGCTTTGGTCTGATGGGTTATCCTTTTTTACCTTTTGGGGGTATCAGCTTTTTATTGTGATAGCCGCGGTCGGGTATGTTTTTGGTATAACCCAAGCCAAAGAATATGCGGAGCCTGAATGGTACGCTGATATTTGGTTAACGATTGTTTGGCTTGCTTATTTGCTTGTCTTTATGATGACCGTCATTAAGCGTAAAGAGCCGCATCTTTATGTGGCCAACTGGTTCTATATGGCTTTCATTATTACGGTTGCAGTTTTGCATCTTGGTAATAACCTGACCGTGCCGATTAGTATTGTTGATACAAAAAGTTATTCTGCCTTTGCAGGTGTGCAAAGTGCCATGTTGCAGTGGTGGTACGGACATAATGCAGTTGGATTTTTCTTAACTGCTGGCTTTTTGGGGATGATGTATTATTTCGTACCAAAGCAAGCCGGTCGCCCTGTTTATTCCTATCGTTTATCTATTGTGCATTTCTGGTCTTTGATTTTTATCTATATCTGGGCCGGCCCGCACCATTTGCACTATACCGCATTGCCTGACTGGGCGCAGACATTGGGGATGACATTTTCTATTATCCTATGGATGCCGTCTTGGGGGGGAATGATTAACGGTGTGATGACATTGTCGGGTGCATGGGACAAGCTTCGTACAGATCCAATATTACAGTTCATGATTATTGCCTTGGCTTTTTACGGTATGGCAACTTTCGAAGGTCCGTTAATGGCGATTAAATCTGTGAACTCATTGTCTCATTACACGGATTGGACAATCGGTCATGTGCATGCCGGTGCATTGGGATGGAATGGTTTTATTACCTTTGGTGCGCTTTATTATATGGTGCCAAGATTATGGAACCGTAGCCGTATGTACTCTACCAAGTTGATTAGTGTCCATTTATGGGTGGCTACGCTGGGTATTGTTTGTTACATCAGTGCAATGTGGGTATCAGGTATTATGCAGGGCCTTATGTGGCGCGATTATGATGATATGGGTTTCTTGAGCTATTCATTTGTTGAGACCGTTGTTGCG
This sequence comes from uncultured Alphaproteobacteria bacterium, assembly GCA_963974945.1. Taxonomy (GTDB): domain Bacteria; phylum Pseudomonadota; class Alphaproteobacteria; order Micavibrionales; family Micavibrionaceae; genus UBA1672. The sequence goes on along the minus strand of CAXBFT010000007.1, from coordinate 5,845 downwards.
ATGAAGCCATTTTATATATTGCGTGCGTTTGGTGGTGTTCTTTATCTCTCTGGCACGTTGATTATGGGCTATAATTTCTATCGCACAATGCGCGGCGATATTTGCCAAAAAGAAATTGATAGTGAAATTGCGGAAGCAAAATTAGAAGGACAAGTGGCATGAATATTTTCAAACACCATGATAAGTTAGAACGTAACTCTCTACTTTTGCTTGTCTTAACAATTCTTGTGATTTTGATCGGCGGTATTGTTGAGATTATTCCTCTGTTTCGCATGGAAACGGTGATTGAGCCGGTGGGGACTGTACGCCCATATACACCGCTTGAGCTTGCAGGGCAGAATATATATTTACGTGAAGGCTGTTACCTTTGTCACTCACAACAAATCCGTCCGTTGCGCGATGAGGTCGAACGCTATGGGCATTATTCATTAGCTGCTGAAAGCATGTATGACCATCCATTCCAGTGGGGTTCAAAACGTACAGGGCCAGATTTGGCGCGTGTTGGTGGTAAATATTCGGATGATTGGCATGTCGCACATTTGACTAATCCGCGTGATGTTGTTCCGGAATCTGTGATGCCTACATATAGCTTTCTTCGAAAAAATGGCGCTCGTATTCATGATTTGAAAAAGCATTTAACCGCGTTGCGTCATGTTGGCGTGCCTTATACGGATGAGATGATCGCAAATGCAAAGGCCGATGCGGCGGCGCAAGCAATTGGCGATGATCGTGCAAATACCGATGGCCTGTACGCGCGCTATGGTGAAAATGTGAACGCCCGTGATTTTGACGGTAATCCCAATATGATTTCGGAAATGGATGCTTTGATTGCCTATCTTCAGGTTCTGGGAACAATGGTTGATTTTAATGCAGCCAAAGATATTGAAGAGGGCGCGCAATGATTGATTTTTTAGCTGATTATGCTGGTATTATCGGCTTGCTAATTTTCTGTATTTTCTTTGCGGTTATGTTGTTTTGGGTTTTCAGACCCGGGTCAAAGGCTGCTTATTCCAATCATGCAAATATCCCCTTAAAGGAGGGCGAGAATGAGTGATCATAAACCACATGAAAAAGAAATTGATGAATTCACCGGAGTTGAAACAACCGGGCATGAATGGGATGGTTTGAAAGAACTGAACAACCCTTTGCCGCGTTGGTGGTTATGGGTTTGGCTGATCTGTATTATATGGTCATTTGGATATTGGTATGCTTATCCTGCTTGGCCGACACCTGATGGTAATACTAAAGGTGCGTTAGGTTGGACATCAAAGAAAAAATTGGCAGCGTCTCAGGCCGAGATTTTTGAACGTCAAAGCGCATATTTAGAGCGTTTTCGCGCAGCATCTTTTGATGAAATCATGAATGATGATGAGCTATATGCCTTTGCTATGGCAGGCGGTAAATCAGCATTTAAGGATAATTGTGCAACATGCCATGGTACTGGCGGCGCGGGCGGTATGGGATATCCAAACTTAAATGATGATGATTGGCTTTGGGGTGGTCAAATTGAGCAGATTCAACAGACTCTAAAATACGGTATCCGCACGAAGCATGAAGATACGCGTTTGGGTATTATGCCATCATTTGGTAAGGATGGCACGTTGAATAAGAACCAGATTAACGATGTCGTTGCCTATGTCATGACATTATCAGGTAAAGAAAGCGCGCATGGGCATGCCGTACAAGATATTAGTAAGGGCGCCGAGATTTTTTCACAAAACTGTGCATCTTGTCATGGTGCAGATGGCAAGGGTATGAAGGAATTTGGATCTGCAAACTTAACAGATAAGATTTGGCTTTATGGCGGTGATAGAGAAACTTTATTCAAAACTATTTATAATGGGCGCGCTGGTTTAATGCCATTTTGGAATGGCCGTTTGGATAAGCAAACCATCAGAGAGTTAGCCGTGTACGTGCATCAACTTGGTGGTGGTGAAGTAGCCGATGAGCCTGGTACTATAATCGATATGAAAGGCGAGGAGCCTGAGCATGACGAAGAAAAAAGCGACTAAAACGGACAAAACTAACGTCTTGTTTGACGATCCGGAAAGTCCTCCGCTACAGTATTTTGCAAAACAAGAAAAAATTTATCCCAAAAGGGTTTGGGGTAAATATAGGAAATTAAAATGGGTGGCAATGATTGTTACCTTGGGTATTTATTACCTAGCGCCATTTCTACGATGGGATCGTGGTCCTAATGCGCCGGACCAAGCCATTCTGATTGATCTCCCAAATAGTCGCGCTTATTGGTTTTTTATCGAAATTTGGCCGCAAGAGGTATATTTCTTAGCTGGGATTTTGATTTTTTCAGCTATTGCCCTGTTCTTTGTTACCAGTCTTTTTGGTCGTGTTTGGTGTGGGTATTTCTGTCCGCAAACCGTATGGACAGATTTATTTGTGTGGGTTGAGCGCATTGTACAAGGTGATCGTAATGCACGAAAAAAACTGCATGAAGGGCCATGGACGTTCGATAAAATACGAAAAATTTTTGTTACACATTTTATATGGCTTGTTATTGCTTGGTCTACGGCAGGGTCATTTGTCTTGTATTTCAATGATGCCCCAACATTGGTACAAAGCTTTATCAATCTTGATGTGTCCTTTACTGTATTGATGTTTGTCATTAGTTTGACCGTTAGTACCTATATCATGGCGGGTTTTGCGCGTGAGCAGGTTTGCACATTTATGTGTCCTTATGCGCGTTTTCAATCGGCGATGTTTGATAAAAGTACGTTAGTTATCGGCTATGACGCGCCGCGCGGCGAAGAACGCGGTAAGCATAAAAAGGGTGAAAGTTGGGAAGGTCGCGGTCATTGTATTGATTGTACGGCATGCGTACAGGTATGCCCTACAGGTATTGATATTCGTGATGGATTGCAGATGGAGTGTATTGCCTGTGGCATGTGCATCGATGCCTGTAATAACGTGATGGATAAAGTCGGTTTGCCGCGCGGCCTTATCCGCTATGATACAGAGCGTTTACAGAAATTGCGTGCAAATGGCATTATTCAAAAGATAAAAATCCTTCGTCCGCGTACAATGTATTACAGCATAATTCTATTTGCTGTTGGTGCAACGATGCTTTACGCATTGATTAACCGCTCTATTATTGAGCTTCATGTTCTGCATGATAGAAATCCACTATATGTGCAGCTATCAAATGGTGAAATTCGCAATGGCTATACGATTAAAATTTTGAATAAAACTCACGATCATCGCACATACACATTGGATGTAAGTGGCTTTGAACATATCACTTTGGATGTGAAGGGAGCAGGTGATGTGGATAAAAACAGCCTTTATGTTCCCGCAGACTCTGTTGGGCATTATCATGTTTTTGTAAGATCCGATGTTGAAAAATCAGTGCCGCGCGATATTATATTTACATTAAGTGATCCTGAGAATGGTACATCAGACACTTATAAAAGTGTATTTATAACGCGCAGAAAACATTAAGCAGAAAATATAAAATGAAAAATGCGCAAACAAACAAAACCAAAAAACCCCTAAGCGGTAAAAGGGTTTTCCTTTACTTCTTAATGTTCTTTGGGTCTATATCAATGGTTGATGCCTTTTTTGTATATAGCGCGATCAGTACTCATACCGGCGTTGTCACGGAAAACCCCTATGAAAAAGGGTTGGCTTATAATAAAATTTTGGAGCAAGCCAAGCAGCAGAAAAATATTAATGTCATCAGCACGCAAGTCTATGAGAATGGTGTGCTTTCCATGACGCTTCATGATAGGGATGGTCGTGCAATTGAAAATGCGGCGATCACAGCAAAAATTATACAGCCAATAAAAAACGGTAAGAGCAAAGACGTAATATTAGAGTATAGTGGCAATGGCCTTTATACCGTTGTTTTTCAGGATGCGGTTGTCGGTCATTGGCGCGCGCATTTGGAGGCAATATGGAACAATCAAGATTATCAAAAAACGATAGAGCTGACAGTTCAATAAACATGCCGCAGGGCAGTGGTTATGAAACATTGGCGCAAAACCGTCCAGATGGCGGCTATGCGCTTGATGTTTTAGTGAGTGGTGTTCATTGTGCTGGATGTATTCAAAAAATAGAATCTGCCCTTTCCGCGCAAGATGGAATGGAGTATGTACGCCTTAATTTCTCCACGCGCCGCCTTAATATGGCATGGAATGGCGCTGCAAATCTTGCCAATGATTTTGTGCACCTTATTGAAAACCTCGGCTATCCCGTTACTCCTTATGATCCCTATACAGAAAAATTAGGATCAGATCACGAAGAAAAATTCTTGTTAATTTGTCTTGGGGTTGCCGGCTTTGCCATGGGAAATATTATGTTGTTTTCTGTGGGGTTATGGAGTAGCTCGGCAGAAACAATGGGCTTTGTCACCCGTGATTTTATGCATTGGATGTCCGCGGCGATTGCCCTGCCTGTAGTTTTGTTCTCCGGTCGCCCTTTCTTTATATCGGCGTATCGTGCCCTTTCAAATGGGCATACTAATATGGATGTTCCCATTTCTTTGGCTATTACTCTGGCAAGTGTGATGAGTATGTATGAAACCATAACACATGGTGAGCATGTCTATTTTGATTCTGCTGTGATGCTTATGTTTTTCTTACTAGTCGGGCGGTATTTGGATTTTCGTGCACGCCGTAATGCCCGCAGCGCCGCTACGGATTTGCTGTCAACCCTTTCAGGGTTTGCGATGGTTGAGGAAGGGCAGAAGTTGGTTCAAATTGCTATACGTGATTTGAAAGAAGGCATGTGTATACGTGTTGCCGTTGGCGCAAGCTTTCCCATTGATGGCGAAGTAATTGAGGGGCAGAGTGAGGTCGACACCTCTTTGGTTACTGGGGAAACCTTGCCACGCGATATTAAAATTGGCGATGAGGTTTTCGCGGGAACAATCAATATGTCTGCACCTTTGCGCATTCGTGTTGTGCGCGCGGCGGAGGATTCTTTGCTCTCTGATATTGTGCGCTTGATGGAGCGTGCCGGACAGGGGCAGGCAAAATATGTGCGTATAGCCGATCGTATGGCGCGCGCCTATACGCCTGTGGTTCATATATTGGCTTTGGCTGGATTTCTGGGGTGGTGGTTGCTTATGGCAGCTCTGTGGCAAGATGCACTTCTGATTTCTGTGACTATTTTGATTATCACCTGTCCATGTGCGCTTGGTTTGGCTGTACCTGTTGTGCAGGTCTTGGCAACTGGGCGTTTAATGAAGTCTGGCTTGCTTGTAAAATCTGGTGATGCGTTAGAGAGATTGGCGTGTATTGATACTGTTTTTGTTGATAAAACGGGAACTCTAACCATGGGAAAACCCGTTTTGAATGGGACATATAACCCTGATCATTTAAAGGCTGCTGCCTCTTTAGCAGGGCATAGTAATCATCCTTTATCTAAGGCTTTGTCATCTGTCTATCAGGATAATGTCCTTTTATTATCTGATATAGAGGAAATATTAGGTAAGGGTGTACGTGCCACATATGAAGGTAAAATATTGCAATTAGGGAGCCGTGCATGGTGCGGGGATATGGATGCTCCTGCAACACAAGCGCCTGAATTATGGTTGAAGGAAGATGATAAACCGCCGGTGAAATTCACATTTACCGATGCTTTGCGCGTTGATACGGCCAAGGTTCTGGAACAATTTCGTGCAGCTCATATGAATATTATACTTGTTTCCGGAGATAGAGAAGAGGCGGTCAAAGCCGTTGCTGAGAAGCTTCAGATTGTGGATTATCACGCAGAAAAAACACCTAAAGAAAAATTTGCCTTGCTAGAAGAATATAAAGAAAAAGGGCATAAAATTCTAATGATTGGTGATGGTAACGGAATTACGCAAATCTCATCTGCAGTTTTA
>CAXBFT010000006.1:0-27816 GCA_963974945.1 uncultured Alphaproteobacteria bacterium | reverse complement strand
TGTTTCACCGCATCTTCAGATAATGTGGTGCCGTCGGTTCTCATATAGGTGATGTAACCGCCATCCTCGGTGGAGCCTTCATAAAGGCGCTGTGCCAGACGCATAGTGTTTGATGCGGACATGCCCAATTTACGTGAGGCATCCATTTGTAGGGATGAGGTGATAAAGGGTGCGGCGGGGCTACGTTTAACCTGTTTTTTCTCAATTTTAACGGCTTTAAGGTTTTTATTCTTAATGCGCTCAACCGCAGATTTTGCCGCGGCTTCATCGGGAAGGTCAAATTTTCCGAGCTTATTTCCTGATAAATGCGTCAGGCGTGCCATGAACGGCGCACCATCTGGAGTGTGTAGCGTTGTTTCAATGCTCCAATATTCCTGGGCATTGAACAGTTCTATTTCAGTTTCGCGTTCACAAATAAGGCGAAGCGCAACAGATTGCACACGCCCCGCAGAGCGTGAACCAGGAAGCTTGCGCCATAAAATAGGCGATAGGTTAAAGCCAACCAGATAATCAAGCGCGCGGCGCGCTAAATAAGCATCAATTAGGGGCTGATCCAGTTTACGCGCATTATTGAACGCTTTTTCCACTGCTGATTTTGTAATTTCGTTAAAGGTCACGCGGTGAACATCTTTACCCTCTAAAAGGCCGTCTTCTTTGAGTAATTCAAAGATGTGCCATGCAATTGCCTCTCCCTCTCTGTCAGGGTCAGGTGCAAGGTATAATGCATCGGCATTTTTCAATGCCTTTTTGATGTCGCGCACATTTTTATCGGCGCGATCACCCAATTGCCATTTCATCGCAAAATCTTCATCAGGCAGGACAGAGCCATCCTTATTTACCAGATCACGGACGTGACCATAAGAAGCCAAAACCTCAAAATCTTTACCAAGATATTTATTGATCGTTTTAGCTTTTGCGGGAGACTCAACAATGACGAGATTTTTGCTCAACTTATTATCCTGTTGTTTTTATTTACACTTTACACTTCGTCAACCAACATAATGCGGTTCCCCGGCAGGCGTTTTATGCGCCCCGCAAGCTCTAATTCGAGCAGCGTCGTCTGCAATGCCGAGATAGTCACATGACATGCGCGGATCAATTCGTCAACAGAAATTGATGAAAAAGATAAATGGGACAGCACCTTTTCTTGTAAATCTTCGGGGGGGCTATCGGTATTTGCGGCCAGTGTTATGGGCAGGGTAAAATTGGCTTTGGTATAAAGAGGTTCGCGTAAAGTATTGCCCGAAAAATTCATTAAAATCTCTAGAACATCATCGGCGCTACGTATTAATGTTGCGCCTTCACGGATGAGGTGGTTCGGCCCGCTGGCGCGTGGATCAAGCGGGGATCCGGGTACAGCGAAGACATCGCGCCCCTGTTCGCCCGCAAGTCGCGCGGTGATGAGCGAGCCTGAACGCTGTGTGGCTTCGACGACGATAATGCCCTTTGATATGCCTGAAACGATGCGGTTGCGGCGCGGGAAAGCTGCGGCGAAGGGCTTTGCGCCAAACGCGCTTTCCGCGACAATCACCCCTTTTTCGGCAATGGCATCGTAAAGCTTCTGATTTTCTTCGGGATAAACCACGTCAATGCCGCCTGCGACCACGGCGATGGTGCCTGTTTGTAATGATCCTTCATGGGCGGCGGTATCAATGCCGCGCGCAAGGCCGGATGTTATGATTTGTCCCTTTACGCCCAGATCAGCGGCAATTTTGAAAGAAAATTTCTTGCCGTTGATGGACGCATTACGCGCACCGACAATCGCTATGCATGATTTATTTAGTAGGGATGCATCCCCTCGTATGCTCAATACGGGTGGAGCATCATCCGTGGCGGCCAAGGCAAGGGGATAGGATTCGTCCATTGCCGTAATGATCGTCCCGCCGATTTTTTGAAGTGCGCGATATTCTTGCTCTATTGCTTTTTCGGATGGTGCGTTTAATGGTTTTTTTCGCCCGCCGCGCTTTGCCAGTTCAGGGAGCGCCTTGAGCGCCTCGCCCGCAGAGCCGAAATTCTCAATCAGTTGGTAAAACGTAATCGGGCCGATATTATCCGTGCGGATCAAGCGCAGCCAATTGAGGCGCTCTTTCTCATCCAAATCTTTGGGTTTTTTATGTGTCTGAAACAGGTTCAACGGATTTCTCTACTTTCTTCTTCGCACCGATCTTCGGTTCTTCGCCCTTGATGATGCGTTTTATATTGTCCTTATGACGTATCCATACCAATAAAGTAATCAAAGCGCAAATTACGGCAGGATATATGCCATATATAATAAGTGTAACAATCGGCGCAATGGCCACTGCCGCAAGCGCAGAAAGAGAAGATATTTTTGTGACCTTCGCGGTAATTAGCCAAGCCGCGCATGCCGCTAATCCCGCATAAGGTACCGCGGCAAGCAGAGCGCCGAGCGCCGTCGCAACACCTTTTCCACCCTTGAATTTGAGCCATATAGGGAAGCAATGCCCGAGGATGGCGCAGCTAGACAGTAAGAGCGCTTCTTCGGTTTTGAATGGTATAATATCTCCAGCGGATGCTATTGAAAACGAAAACCAAAAATATAATTGAGATGCAATGGCGGCCTTTCCTGAATCTAATAATAATGTAATAGCGGCTAATGTCTTTTTCCCTGTTCTTAAAACATTTGTTGCACCGATATTGCCGGAGCCAATTTTTCGAATATCTTCTTTAATAAAAATTTTTGTTAAAACTAAGCCAAAAGGAATAGACCCTATTAAATAGGCGGCTAGGCATAATATTAGCATTGGCATGAGGGATATTAAAGATACCATCACTCACCCATCAACATATCCAAAACGGCCATACGCGTTGGGATACCATTCGACACTTGCTTTTTCATCAGGCTGCGGGTTGGGTCATCGGCGACATCATCGGCAATTTCAACGCCGCGGTTCATTGGGCCGGGATGCATGACAAGCACGTCGGGTTTGGCATGTGATAAGCGTTCAAGCGTCAGGCCGTATTTATTGAAATAGGCAGCATCACTTGGGATTGATCCGCGATCCATGCGCTCTTTTTGAATGCGTAGGCACATTACGACATCTGCGTCCTTAATACCTTCCTCAATATTATCAAAACAGGCGATTCCTTGCGCAGGGAGCTTTTGCGGCATGAGGAATTCAGGCGCAACAAAGCGTACATTAGCGCCCATTTTTGTCAAAAGCTGCGCGTTGGAATTGGCGACGCGGCTATGGGCGACATCACCGCAGATGGAAATGATCAGGCCGTTTAGGCTGCCTTTTTCTTGAATGATCGTCAGAGCATCGAGCAACGCTTGCGTGGGGTGTTCGCGCCAGCTATCGCCTGCGTTAATCACGGGGCAATTTACGCGCCCCGCCACGAATCCCGGCGCGCCATATTCGCTGTGGCGGATGACGATGGCATCGGGGTTCATTGCACTTAATGTATCAATGGTGTCAGAGAAACTCTCATCCTTTTTGATTGAGCTGGTCTGTACATTCCAATTTACCACATCTGCGCCGAGGCGTTTTGCCGCAATGTCAAAGGATGTCAATGTGCGCGTCGAGTTTTCAAAGAACAATGTCAGGACAATTTTATTATCCAGCTTCGCACGATCCCACCGACCATCGGCCAAGGCTTTCGCGTAGTAATCTGCGCGGTTTAACACATCCTGAATCTCTTCAGGCGACAAATCGTTTATTCCAAGTAAATGTTTCATACTTATAGGAAATGCACTGAAAATAAAAAGATGTCCAGAAGAATTTTATGAGGTAAGAAAGATAGATAGGGATTGAAATTTTATTATCCCCTCAATGACGATCCCGATGATAAAGCCGGGGCCTGCGGGGATTGATAGTGTTGAAAGGGGCAGGGGTTCGCCTGTTTTTCGTTGCATATATAATTTATAAACTGCGCCGTGAATAAGCCCTGCAAATGCGCCCAAAGAAATGGCAAGGAATATATCCGAGGCGCCAAGCCATAATCCCGCAGCGCCTAAAAGTTTAACATCGCCAAGGCCAAGTGTATCTCTTTGGTAAAAATAATTGGCAATTTGACGAATCGCTAAAAGCATGCCGCCGCCGCCAATAATGCCGAAGCTTGCATTCATCGGCGTGGTGAAGGTGGAATTTGTGGCTGTATGAAAAATTAATCCACAAACAAAAAAAGCTGCCACATAAACATTGGGCAACAGCCTGATTTTTAAGTCAATTATGCACAATTTTATCAATATAAAAATGGTTGCAACAAGGGATAGAGTAATAGTAATGGTTGTCATGGGTTTATTTTATATTAAATTTTATGGAATATTAGGTTACTCTTTATTATTCAAGTATAGAATGCGAAGAATATAACTGGGCTAGTTTCGCAGAAGGTGATCATGGGGACAACACAAAAAATATTAGTGGTAGAGGATAATGATTTTGTCCGTATGCAAATTTGTCGTTTTTTAACCGATGAAGGATATGAAGTTGTTGAGGCCACGGATGGGAGTGCCGCCTTGGGACTTATTAATGAAAACATATCATTGGCCATTGTTGATGTGCGGATGGAACCCGTGGATGGTTTTGAATTTGTTCGTAAAATCCGCAGTGAGGATAATAAAACGCCTGTGTTCCTTGTAACAGGAGATGATAATCCGGATTTGTTGAGTGAGGCGTCTCGCCTTGGGATTGGCGCTGTATTGAAGAAGCCTGTTCAAAAAGATCGGTTGATTAAAATGGTTGCGCGCATTTTATCAATGGTCAGGGTTTAAATCTAATGCTAGGGTTTTATGGTTTTCAGACCTAAATCATAAGAATTTATGCATATAATAAATAATATATTTAAGACACTCATATTAAGCGCGTTCACCTTGGGCTGTGCGGCTTCTTGCGCGCCAGTCGATGTGCCGGGTGCGCGTAACTTATCTATACCATCGCCAACTGTCGCGGCAACGCGGGGCGAAGCGGTCAATGATAAGCCTGACAGTGTTATTTACCTTCCTCTTGGTAGCGATGTTTTGGTCCCTAAATCTATGGGGGGCTCAGGGCTTCCGACTGAAATTGTCGGGCCTTTTGAGCTTCGCTCTGAAACTGTGGCGGGAGCGTTGCAGTTGATTATGGCAGATTACGAGTTATCCATGGCTTTTGAGACTGACGCAGCATTTGAGCGTACGGTGACGGTCGCTAATTTACGCGGATCATTGGCAAGCGTTGTTGGAAAAGTTTGTGGGCTTGCTGATCTTTATTGTTCATACGAAGATGGGCTGCTTGTTGTTAAGGAAACGCAAACCTTTACCGTTTCGATCCCGCCCGTTGGTGGTGATACTGATATTCTTGCCAATTTAGCCACGGGGTTGCAGGCCATTACGGGAACAACGCCTATCACCGAATCGTCGACGCGCACAATTATCTATGAGGCAACAAGCCGCACTGCAGAATTAGCAGAGCGTTATTTTCAGCGTGTTCGCGCCAGTACCGCTTTGATTGTTTTTGAGGTTTATATTTGGGAAGTTGCCCTGAATAGTGCGAATTCAAATGGGGTAAATTGGGAGAGTTTACAGGCATTTGATCTCGGGAAGTATACATCGGGTATTGCGATTCCCGGTGGGGCAGCGATTGACTTTAATCCGATTAGTATTGGTTTGCCCTCATCTTCTGCTGTTATGGATCCGGCAGATGTGTTTGAATTTATTTCTACATATGGCGCGGTGAAAACTGTTTCGCAGCCGCAAATTACTGTTCTTTCTGGCGCGCAGGCGAGCTTGCGCGCCGCCGACACTGTGAATTATGTGTCATCACTATCCCGTACGACGGAAAATGGTGAGACGACGGTGTCTACTGAAACTGATTCCGTTGATACTGGTTTTACTCTAACTATTGCCAGTAACTGGGATAATGCAACGGTTTACGGAACAATTGAGATTGCCCTTGAGGAATTTCGTGGGTTTAAGAATTTTGATGCCGATGGTACGACATTACAGTTGCCGGAAACGACAGAACGTGAGCTTTCGACGCAGGTTCGTATTCGGCCGGGTGATTCCCTTTTAATCGCTGGGTTGGTGCGCGAGAGTGACGAATATGATAAGGCCGGTATTGGCTTTGATTCACCGTTTTTGCCAACCTCAAGAACGGTTTCCACAACAAATTCTGAACTTGTGTTTTTACTCAAGCCTCGTGTGATTGTTTATACGTCGGAGGGCGGTGGTGTACCTGAAAAACCGGTGGTTCCTCTTCTTGATAAAGCACATATGCAGGCTTATCCCGTTCAGTTAAAATAGTTTGTTTGTGTTGTAATCTAACCTTTAGGGGGGGGAGTGTTTTTATACTCAGAAATGTGTATAATATGATTCGTAGTCTTTGGAATTTATTCTTTTTCCAGTTTTGCCCTTTAAAGTTTTTACAGATTGACATGTTTTTTTATTGTTTATGATTATGCGTGTGCATTATTTTAATTTGCTGGCTTTTCTTTTGTTTTCGCTGCTTTTAAGTATCGGAAGCTTTTCTGCGTGTGCGCAATATCCTGGTTTTGATGCGCCTGAAACGCGGTCTTCTGTATCCGGTGCGGCGGGGCTTGTGGCTGTTAACCCCTCTGTTGATGGTGGGTCCGTACCAATCGGTGCGACAGCACAGGTTGTTGTATTGTTTCGAAATGAAGGAAGTCAGCCCATCCAGACAGGGAAAATTAATCTTTATCCCTCATCGAATATATCTGCAGGTGTTTCTTTGGATCAATGCGCATCAGATGGTGAATTGCCCTCGGGCGCGGAATGTGCTTTGGCTATTTCTGTAAAAGGGTTGCAAGCGGGTGCATGGCGGCTTGAGATGTTGATGCTTCATAGTGGTCGCACACGGTTGGTTACTGCAACATTATCGGGCAGCGTTGATGCAAATGGGGATTCATCTGATAAATTATCCAGTGATATTGAAACTATCCCTGATGAAATAAAATTTGGATCACTGGGCGCGGGGCAGGCAATGGTTGAGCCTGTTATCTTGCGTAATATTACCTCCAATCCTATTAAAATTACAGACTTATCGATTAATGCAGGTCGTGGCTCGGGGTATAGTGTGGAAACAGATTGCGACGAATTGCAGGCGGGGCAAGCCTGTATTGCGACTGTGACATGGTCGCCATTGCAGAAGGGGCCTGCGACAGGGGTTCTTGTTGTTAAACATAATGGGCCGACGGCTTTGGCGAGTGTGTCTTTATCTGGTGATTATTCCCCGGATGGAGTTGAAGAAGCGGAGATGTTTCCGGATGCCGTGCCGGGTAAAGGGTTGTTGGTGTCTTCCCAAGTTGATGTTGATTTCGGCTCCGGCATTGAATCGGCGTCTACGATTACAGTGTCGTTGGTTAATGCTGGTGATTCTGCTGTGACGCTAAATGAGATTAAAATCTCAGGGTCTAATAACGGATTGAGCGTCGCGACGAGCGGTTGTGCGGCGGGGTTGGTTCTTGAGGCTATTGAGGCGTGTCCATTGACATTAACGTGGTCGCCAACACGCATAGGGTCTTTGCTTGATGATATTCAAATCCTTCATAATGGCGCGCGCGGTGTTTTAGTTTTACCAATCCGTGGGGCAGCTGATGCAGTTGTAAGTCAGGATCAAAAGGCTATTGTTTTAACCCGCGCGGAGCCAACACGCGTTATTGGCAGTGATGATGTCACGGGCACAAATAATAATTATACAGATAACAAGCCAAAACCATCGCCGTCTCAATCATCTGGCTCATCCTACACATCTCAAGGTGGCGCTGCAAATGCTGCTAGTACGCTTGATGGTTTAAAAATCACATCTTTTGCGACAACGCGCGCCATCGTAAATGGTCCGGGCGGAAGCCGTTTGGTCTTTGATGGTGAAGCTGCGATGCTTGGTGGTGTTGTATGGGATGTTCATATCCAAAAAAATGGTATTGAGTTTTCAAATGGTGAAGACAGAATTTTATTACTTTTTGACAGATCTTTATCTTCTGTTAACCGCGTTTCGGGACAATCATCGACGAATACTGCTTCTACTACAGATGCTCAGTAATCAGTTTAGTTTTAAAAGAAGTGCCTTTCTTAAATAATAGTATGAGGACGTAAAGTTTAAAGATGTCAGATGAAATTATAACGCCATTTCCCGAGAGTAACAGCGAAGATGATTACGCACGTAAGGCGATACGTGATAGACGGCGCGCTAAATCCTTGGAAGGGCGTGAGCGTTATTTGGATATGGTACAGCGCGAGCGCGCGCTTATGTTGGAACAGGGCGTTGCGCGCTCCACCGAACAGCTTTTAGATATGGCGGGCGCGGTTGCAGCTTCTGACCTTGAGGATGAGGTTATTAAGGATCGCGCAACAGGAGATCAGCTGCGCGCTGTGCTTCCCGTGCAATCATGGTTGCCGCTTCGAATACATTTGATCGCGCTTCGTGATGGAGTCTTACGTATTGCGCCGCTGCATGATTTGAATGATAAGCAAGTTGAAACATTAATCTCCACAGTTAATCGAAGTGGATTTCATGTTCGTAATGTTGAGGTTGAGGTTTGGGACCGTAAAGAGCTGACTGATACGCTGCGCTCTGTTCATGACTTATCTGCGGATAGGTGTGAAAAGACCTTATCCATATGGCTTGGTGATACGGATAATGGCTTAATGCTTAATCAGTTTCAACGCGATATGATGGCCGAGGCATTGCAGATGCGTGCCTCTGATATTCACTTGGTACAGGATAATAACCCCGAAGCGCCAAACTGGATTCAATACCGCATTGACGGTGATTTAATTCCTATGCATTTATTACCTGCCGAGGCCATGGCGCGTTTAACAACATTGATTAAACGTGATGCTGGCCTAAACTTTGGTGACAGGATTACCCCGAAAGATGGTCGTTTCGGTTTTCAATGGCAAGGGCGCTCAATTGATGTTCGTGTCGCCGCGGGGCCGCAGGCGCAAGATGGTGAGAAGCTTACGCTGCGTTTGCTTGACCGTGCCTCTTTGAAGGGGTTTGATGAGCTGTTTCGTCGACATGAAGATGTTGCGGATTATTTATCCAAGCTATTATCACCTGAAATTAAGGGCGGCGGCGGTTTGATCTTGTTGTCCGGACCAACGGGGTCAGGTAAAACCACAACGCTTTATGCCTGTGTGCAGCAAATTGACAGAAGGCGCAAACATGTTTTAACGATTGAGGATCCGATTGAGTATGAGCTGCGTTATGCGACGCAGTGGCAGGTACGGGCAGGTCTGCCGGGGAGTGAGTTTTCTGATCTTATTCGCGCGGCGATGCGTCATGACCCTGATTATATTATCATAGGGGAGATGCGGGATTCTGACACAGTGGAAACGTCATTACGCGCGGCAGAATCCGGTCATACTGTTATTTCGACGATCCACGCTGATACGGCGCTTCAGACATTTGAGCGTTTGCGCTCTTTGATGCCTTCATCACGTGAACGGGCCTCAACCTTTACATTGGCGCAGCAAGTGGGTGCTATCCTCAATCAACGCTTGGTTCGCACGCTTTGTCAAGGCTGTGCGCATAAGACGAAGGTTGGTGATGTTTTGGACGCAGAGAGTTTTCACATGCTTGGTCTTGATGAAAAGCAGGAAGTGCGCACGCATAATACGAGCGGCTGTGATTTGTGCAGCCGGACAGGTATATCGGGGCGAACTTTATTGCTTGATGCATTATTAATTACACTTGGCCCCTCTCATCGTAATAATATTTACGAAGCCTTAATTGGTAATGTGAATAATATCCTTCACGAAGAAGGTGTGATTGTGCATACACGTCGAGAAGGTCTTGTTGATTTGGTTTTAACCGGTCTTGTTGATCCGTATTCTGCACTTTCATATCTGGAAGAATAATCGCGTATTAGTAAATTGAAAGTTTCGTTTTATGCAGCAATGGCTTGCTGAAATAGCGTATGAGACAACATCCGGACCTAAAAGGGTTACGGAGGCATTTTATTTGCCGACAATGGATGATGTGCGCTCTGCAATTACTAAAAAGGGGGGATACGTTTTGAGTATCCGCCCTTATAGTCGTTCGCCGTTAGAGCGATTATTGGCTCGCTCTACTTGGTGGCAGGTGCAGTTATTACGTGGGATACAATTCCGTTCCGGATCGGCCTCTCCGGGGGTTGCTCTTTGGAAAATTATTCAGGCAGAGACCGATCCCAGACGGCAAAATATTTTAGCGCCGGCGCGTGAGGCTTTGGCGCGGGGGTTGGGTGTGATTGATGCACTTAAGGCCTTGAATATTTTTGATCACGGAACTTTGGCCATTTTAGCGGGTTCAGAGCGGGCTAATCGTTTGGTAGAAGGGATTCCCCATGCCATACAATCAATTACCCAAAAACGTAAGAACACCCGCGCGATTGTCGGAACAATGTCATGGCTTGGCTTTGATGTATTTTCTATTGTGAGTTCTTTATGGGCCGGTAAGGATTTGGTTTTGGGATGGTTCTATGATAACCCACCTGCTGACCCTATTGAGAAGGAGAAATTTGAGGTTGTTGTCGGTAATTTGAGTCTGACTTGGGATGTGTTGATTTGGTCATCTGTTGCCAGTGGTGCGTTTATGGTGTGGTGTATCTTTTCTTTTTGGATAAACAGGGGAAAGCGCGATTGGCCTACGGCGCGCGTCGTTCGGAAGATACCGTTGATTGGCTCTTATTTACGTGATTTGGCTTTTGCCGATTCCATGTTGGCTGCCGCGCGCATGTTGCGTGGAAAAGTGCCGATTGATGATGCGCTAACGCAGTCTGAGGACGCATCTGGAACACCTGATGTTGCGGAATACTGGCGAGAGGCGGCCTATAATCTTGGTCGCGGGGTCGGATTGGGCGCGGCGCTTGATAGGGCGCCCCTTACACGAAGTGAACGCCTTGAAATTGCAGGCTTGTCTGATCTTGGCCAAGTTGCTACAGTGATGGAGTCTATTGCAGAAATGCGGTCTGCATCTGCAAAAACAAGGCATAAATTTATTGTTTGGATTGCGTTCTTATTGACGGGCGTTTTCTTAGCGGTAGCGTTTGGTAGTGCAATTTATGCATTGACTGTGATGAATATGAGTATGGACTCTATGATGGGTGGATTAATGCAGGGAGCGTTATAATTTGGCTTTAATTGGTTCTAAAGATGAAAATAGGCAAGAGGGTGGAAGAGATAGTCGGAAAAAGCAATCTCACCCGCGTCCTGGCGTCGCTGATTTTCTGACGGGTGAGGCGAAAACTTTTGTATCAAATTTACAACCTTATCTGCCGCAGGATCTGATCGGCGGGTCTTTGCCGCATATTTCTGGTTCAGAAGATGAAGCCGTTTGGAATGCTGCATCACAGGCTTGTGGTACAGAAAAAGTGCATTATGTGTATTCAGTTGAGGGGGGGCGTGTTTGGTATTTGGCTTGTCCTTCTGCATCCCTGGCCTCTAACCCTGATAGCTGGTGTCCTTTGGCGGCTGCTTTGCCGGGGAATAGCGAATACTGGGATCGTGAAACAGTTTATTTGTATGAGCAAGAAGGTCTGGCCTCCGCTTTGCGTTGGGATATGGAGACGGGGCGTATGCAGGTTTTCCTTGGCGCATCCAGAACTATTTTGCCCCGTGTGCAAAGTATGGAAGCCAATTTTGTAACGGTTAACCCCAATATCGCCGATATAGAGCCATGGAAGAACAGAACGCTTCGCATTGAAAAAATGTCGCGAGCAACTGTGCGGGTCTTTATTTTCTCAGGCTTGATTGTTAATTTACTGGCGATGTTAATATTAGTCGTGAGCCTGATTTCTTTGGGTTTTATGGAGCGTGATTTAGCCGAAATAAAAGAGAATACGGATAAGGTGGCGCATAAGCTTTTGACCGATGCATCTAATATTATGCAGAGTGATACCATTCGTCATATGGTGCGGGTGCAGCAACTTTTGGATAATATTGCAACGACAAATGGGTATCTTGTTCGATATGAGGTTGATGGTAATAAAACGGAGTGGAGCGCTTTAGTGCCGTTAGGCTTGGTAAATGCGGCCGTTGATGTCACGACTTTGCGTGAAGTTTCTGATGGACGTGCAAGAAGTTTTGCACCAAAAACATCTGGTGTAGAGGCGGGTAAAAGCGATATGGCGCGTATTGATGGTAAGAGATAAAATTTTGAATAAAATAATAAGAGTATTTTAAGTGTTTTTTGATAAAATTTAAGTAATTGGAGCATTTTTTAAGTGCAGTATTCAGGCTTTAAAAATTTTGACTGGCGATCTTTGAACCGTTTTCTTGGCCCTAAAGCCATGGATGAGATGAATGTTTTTTTAGAAAAATTGCCTCAAAATTCAAGTAAATCATTGTTGATTATGGCTGCGGTTGTTTGGGGCTTCGCCGCGGTGGTCGGATTATATGCAACTGTAAAAATGCAAGAAGTAGCAGAAATATCAGTTGAGCGTGATAAAGCGCAAGCTCTTTTACCCGCCGTTCCCGTCATTCGTGATAATGCTGTAGGTGCGCGTGAAATTCAGAGTTTTGTGGATGAATTGCAAAAAACATATAAAGGGCTTGAGATAAAAGGAAATTCTTCGAGTATAATAATTCGTGCAAGATCGACATCCATGTTTGGACAATTTAGAGAGGCTGTTGGTCATGTTCAAAATGGTGGATCGGGGTGGCGCGTTACGATAGAAAAATTTTGTGTTGGTCAGGAATGTAAACAATATCCCTTGGCCGCCGTATTGAAAATTAATAAGGTATTGGTTCAGAGCGCTGCATCTGGTAACTAATATTTGAATAAGGGAAGTTTTTAGAAATGTTTGATAATAATAAGCTGTGCAAGGCTGTTGAGAAGGAAGATGGAAATGTCTTATTTCTTATTCTGATTGCGGTTGCTTTATTTGCCGCATTGTCATACGCGGTGACTTCATCCACACGTTCTAGCGGTAACGCGGGGAGCGAGACAGACGGTATTGGCGCAGCGCAGATTACGCAATACCCTGCCGGAGTTAGTACCTCGATCGTCAGAATGATTATTGCCGGAACTTCCGTTGAGGAGATCAGATTTAACCGCCCCTCTGAATATGATGATCTCGATTCTGTGGCTATCGGTGTTTTTCACCCCTCTGGTGGTGGAGCAACTTATAATCCGGCCCCTGCCGATATTATGGTAGATGGTAATTCCGGCCAATGGGGTTTTAACGGAGAGCTTGAAGTGCCTGATATTGGTCTGGCCGGTGCGGGAGGGAATGATATTATTGCTTTCCTTGTTGGGATTAAGCAAAGCATTTGTCGTAAAATTAATAAAGAACATGGGTTGGGGAATGTCATTCCTGTGCTCTCTTCTGACCTTTCAACCGAATATACAACGCGCATGTTTGATGATGGCTCGTCTGACTATGGTTTGCCAAGTAATGATGTGCCGGATATTACAGATGGCGCGAATAGTTTTGACGGACGACCATTTGGGTGTTTTCAAAATAATGGTGGTGGTGATTATGTGTATTACCATGTAGTTGTTGAGCGATAGATTGGTATGAGAATGAATTATAAAAATACAAATCAGGAGCGCGGAAGCGCTCTTGTCTATATTTTGATCGCAATTGCGCTTCTTGCTGCCTTGACTGTAACATTTATGGGGTCATCCAGTCAGCAAAC
The DNA here is from genome assembly GCA_963974945.1 of uncultured Alphaproteobacteria bacterium. Taxonomy (GTDB): domain Bacteria; phylum Pseudomonadota; class Alphaproteobacteria; order Micavibrionales; family Micavibrionaceae; genus UBA1672. The sequence continues at coordinate 14,240 of CAXBFT010000006.1, read as the reverse complement.
CTCCTCGCAAAATACCTTTAAGGCAATATCACAGCTGAAAAGCCAAGTGGATAATATCAGATCAGCGGTTACCGAATGTGTTTTATCTTATAAAAAAGGCGATCTTAGTATTGATGTTAGTTCCTCTGGTACTGATCCGGATGCCCGTAAAAATTATCCGATTAAGCCAAATTCAACACATTATAGTACCGCAACAATTGGCCCAACAACCGGGCGATTGGTCAAGGATATTCGCTGCCCCGGAAATCCTGGTAATAGTGATGAAAATCATGAACGTATTTTTGGCGGGACATCAGGGAAATTTCTATCCTCTCCACCTGATTTATTTGAGGATTGGCAATATTACAACGGTTTAGATGGTATATTCTTTTGGACGCGAAGCAATAAAACAGATGCGTTTATCGCAACGGCGTTGCAAAAATTGGATGATGAATATTCAGAATGCGAAGCCGATGTCATTGATGCGCGCGGTGGTGCAATTAACTTAGACAGTGATAGTCCGGCCGAAGTTCAATGTGATAGTGGGTATATGTGTTTTCGCGTGCGTTTAAAAATCAAAAACTCTGCTGTTTATAATGGCGATACTGATGGTGAGGAAACAGCGGCGAGCTGTCCTTAATTTTATATTGGTTTTAGGGTTTTTATATCGTCTTTTACATCATCAAATGCCGCGTTAATATCACGCACTAATATTGTGCAATCAAGTTGGTCTTGTCCATCATCTTGAAGTCGTGAAGCAAGATTTCCTAAAATATTACAGCAAGCAGAGCGTGCAGCTCCTTTTAGGCTATGCCCTAATTCCGATAGGGCGTGGTTGTCTTTTGCGCTTTGTGCCGCGTTAATTTGTTCAATGATGGGGGTGGTCATATCAATGAACATATGCATCATCTCAATTGTTCCCACATCGATATCCCCTAGATTTTCAACCAAGCACGCACGGTTTACTGGGGTATCTTTTTGCGGTGGAACTTTGGTTCTTTCTTGCGGCTCTGTGGTGATTTTGCCTTCATCTAATAAGCGCCAACGCATGAGCAGCCCCCTGAGCTGTCCTAATGTCACAGGTTTGAGTAAACATTCATCGAAGCCGTGACGTGCATAGGCTTCGCGTTGTGCCATTTGTACGTCGGCGGTAAGGACAATAATAGGAAAATGTTTTTTTGTGTTCTCTTCGCTGCTGCGAATGGTTTTGACAAGCTTATACCCATCAAGTTCCGGCATATGAAGATCTGTAAAAAGGATGCCATATTTTTCAGTTTTCAAGGCTTCTAAGGCGGCCTTGCCATCGGCAACAAAATCTGCCTCTACGCCCAGATATTCTAATTGCCGGGAAAGAATATCACGCACGCTGGCGGTATCTTCGGCGATAAGCAAGCGCGTAGGGCCATCGATAATAATCGTGTTTTGGCGCGCTGCATTCTTAACCGCCTCACCTAGTCCTGCGCGGCTTGCGGGTTTGGTTAGATAGGTCGCGCCCAATGAGTTGAGGGAATGCGACAGGCCAATATCATCGCGCACCGTATACATTACAAGGCCAGTCGATGGGCGTTGTTTAAGGATTTCGCGAATTAGGTTCAGGCCAAGTCCATCGGGCAAGCCTTGGTCTATGACGGCAACATCAAAGGGGTGCTTTAAGGCTAAGGCTAAACCATCTTGATAGGTAGCGCAACTTTCGACCTTGGCCCCCATAGAGCGTAGCGAGTTTACAATTTCCTTTGCCCCTTGGGGGTGATCTTCAACTGAGAGAACGGATATACCCTCCAGATTAGGAAGGTCAACTGTGTTTTGGTCGGTGCTGATCTCCTCCGTGGGGATTTCAAACCAAAAAATAGAGCCTTTGCCGACGGCACTCTCAACACCGATTTTACCGTCCATAAGCTCTACCAGTTTTTTGGAGATCGACAGGCCAAGCCCCGTTCCGCCATATTTGCGTGAGGTTGAATTATCGGCCTGCGTGAAGGACTGAAACAGCTTTTTGCAAACCTCTTTAGGCATGCCTATCCCCGTATCAATGATTTCAAACCTAAGGCCGAGGCCCTGTTTTGGCGCCTTTATTTTTTTTATTTTGGTGGAAACGCGTACAGTGACGCTACCGTCATGGGTGAATTTGAGGGCATTACCGCATAGATTTAAGAGTATTTGGCGCAGGCGTTTGGGGTCACCAATAGCAACAAAGGGGACGTCAGCGCCAATATCATCGATCAGTTTGACATGTGCGCCGCGCACTTTAACAGATAGCCCTTCTAGCATACCGCGCACCAAAAGGCGAACAGGTACTTCGAAGCGATCAAGCTCCATCGCATCGGCATCCATTTTGGCCACATCCAAAACATCATCTAAAATTTCAAGCAAGCCACTGGAGGCATCTTGTGCAGTTTTAACCATAGAGGCAATTTTTTCATCAGGATTTTCGGTGGCGATAAGCTCAAGGAGACCGTAAATTGTCTGCATAGGCGTGCGGATCTCATGACTTATCGTTGCCAGAAAATTTGATTTTTGCTGCGCTAACTCATCGGCTTGGGCGACGGCCTTTTGCAGTTCTTTGATTTTCTTATCGGCGTTTTTGCTCTGGCTCATGGTTTGTGTTTTTGAAAAAATCAGGAAAAGAAAGAAGATGCTTGCTAAACATGTGGGTTTTAGATTATCACAGTTAGTCCGAGAACAATAGAATGAATACTTATTATATTTAGAAACTGGAGCTGGAAATATGGGCTATAAAATCGCAATCGCAGGTGCAACCGGTAATGTCGGGCATGAGATTTTAAAGATTCTGGATGAGCGTAATTTTCCGGTTGATGATGTCGTTGCCTTGGCCTCTAGTCGTTCTGTCGGCAAAGAAGTCTCTTTCGGTGATAAAAACTTAAAAGTTCAGGATTTAGATAAGTTTGATTTTAAAGGAACGGATATCGTTCTTTCATCTCCGGGGGGCACAGTATCGGCCAAATATTCACCTATCGCGGCTAAGGCTGGCGCGGTTGTAATTGATAATACATCCTATTTCCGTATGGATCCTGATGTGCCTTTAATTGTGCCGGAGGTTAACCCGGAAGCGATTAAAGATCATACAAAGCGCGGTATTATTGCCAACCCGAATTGCTCGACCATCCAAATGGTTGTGGCACTTAAACCTTTGCATGACGTGGCTAAAATTAAGCGCGTTGTTGTTTGTACGTATCAATCGGTGTCCGGTTCAGGTAAGGCAGCAATGGATGAGCTGTTTAATCAGACCAAGGGTGTTTACATGAATCAAAGTGCAACGCCTGAAGTTTATCCAAAGCAAATTGCATTTAATGCCATTCCGCAAATTGATTCCTTTATGGATGATGGTATGACCAAAGAAGAATGGAAAATGATCGTTGAAACGAAGAAAATCCTAGATCCGTCTATTAAAATTTGTGCGTCATGCGTGCGTGTTCCTGTCTTTATTGGTCATGCAGAGATGATCAACGTTGAGTTTGAAGACGAAATGACTGCGGCGCAGGCGCGTGGTATTTGGCGTGAATTTGACGGTGTTACTGTGGTTGATTTGGACAATGAGGATCTTGAATATGTAACTCAGCAAGAGATTCAGGGTGAAGACGATGTTTATGTTTCACGTATCCGTGAAGATATTTCGGTTGAAAATGGTCTGAATTTCTGGTGCGTTGCAGATAATTTACGCAAAGGCGCGGCGCTTAATGCTGTTCAAATTGCAGAGCTTCTGATCAAGTCTAAGTAACTGTTATTTATTTATAAATTGTATTTCTTGACGTTTGATCGCATAATTTGTTAGATATGCGTTGTACATAACATCTGAAAATGGAGAGAGATATGGTTGGGGATTTTGATCAACGAGCCAAAGGTGATGATGAAACACCTCCGCTTACGTTTGAACAATTTACTATGGCGCAAAATAATGCTTATGCTTTTTTGGAAAAAGCAGATAATTATGACGATGTAAAAGAACATTTTTCTGCCCTGCAGAATGACTTACACAACCCTGTTGTTATTGCCGAGGTCCTTTTCTTAAAGGATGTGTTGTTGAGTGAGAGCGGTCCAGGTGGTCATCATTTTGCATATGATCAATGGCAAGCTATTGCCTTGGAAATGCAAAGTAATCAGGGCGATCATTATAATGAGGTTGGTAAATTATACATGGGCTATAAAGATGAGGAATCGGTCTTAAATGCGCCGGATCAATCTTCGGAGAGCTCGGCAGATTCTGTGGTGAGTCATAAGGATAATAAAAAGCCATCGACTCCAGCTATGTCCCTATATAACGAAGCATATCTTGCTGAATATGGTCAAGATTAGTCTTTCATGGCATCAATACCAAGGGCGAGCAGGATTTCGTCCAGCCATTTGAGCCAAGGAATAATATGACCGCCCTTCGTTGGGCGGTTTTTATCGATTTCAATATCATGCACAAAAAGCTCTGCTTGTGTGGCTTCGCGCGCTTGTATGCGAATGGCATCCATGTCCAACCCATCAACTGCCATCAGGTGTAAATATTCCAGAAGCTCTTGCTCCTTCGGGTGAAGGTTACCGTCTTTAAAGGCCATGAGGCGCGCAAAATAAACGACTTGCCCACGAAAACGCGGGTCGTTGATATGTCGAAATAAATCGCCAACATCTTGCGGCGTTATAAAATCATTTTCCAGTGTGCTGCGCTGTTCGGGCTTTAGGGGCAGTCGATCCATCATTGTGGTGATATATTCGCGTTCCAAATCACAAAACACACCATCCGCATGCGCCATAGCAATAAGGCAGCGCAGCATATAAAGCTTGCTATTACTTACAATGCTTTGGTCAAAATTTTCTGCAGTCATGATTGGTGCATCCTTGTTGATATAACAATTTCCTATCTTTTTATAACATTGAAGTTTTAAGAAGAACATAAAATTCAGACATTAATTATGCGAGTGATTCTTAACTCGGCACTAAAAATAGAAAAAAATGTAATAGAATGAAATAAGGTCTTGATTAAGCCTTTAAAATTTGTGATAGAGCGCCTATTATGTTTTCGCTACCGATCATTGGTGGCATAAATAAAGATAAAACTTAAGCAGGACGAATTTATAAAATGTCTGATATGATGAACAAAACGCCACGACCGCTTTCCCCACATTTACAGGTTTATAAGCTCCCTCTTACGGCGCTCATGTCAATTTCACATCGTGCAACGGGTGCGGGACTTGCCATTGGTACGATCCTTGTGACCGCATTTTTATTGGCGGCGGCGACCGGTAAGGCGGAATATGATTTTGTCATGGGGCTTGCAAATACGACAATTGGGACGATTATCTTATTCCTTTGGTCGGCGGCGCTGTATTTCCACATGTGCAATGGTATTCGTCATATGTTTTGGGATATGGGGAAAAATTTTAATAAAGTAAAAGCAATGCGCTCTAACTACTATGTGTTGTTGGCTGCTGCGGCTTTAACCGCTCTGACGTGGGTTGTGGCCTGCGGCTGTTTGACAAATTAGGAAGAAAAAGACATGTCAGGACATAAAACAGATAAATACGTCGCGCCCCTTAAAACCGCAAAAGGTTTAGGCAGTGCGCATGAGGGTACGGATCATTGGTTAAAGCAAAAGGTAACGGCGCTTGCTAATATTCCGCTGATTATTTGGCTTATTTGGTCGATTGTCGGATTAAAGGGCGCAGCATATGAGGTATTCACCACATGGTTGGCGCAGCCTTTAAATGCGATCTTGATGATCTTGATGATTATCTCGGTTATGGTGCATGCCAAACTTGGTGCGCAAGTGATTACAGAGGATTACATCCATTGTGAATCGTTTAAAATGATCAAGTTGATCGGGCAGAAGTTGTTCTTCTTCGCCATCGCTGTGGCTTGTATATTTAGTGTTTTGAAAATCGCCTTTACGGCCGGAATGTAAGTGAAAGACAAGAGAATTAATATGACAGACTCTTATGAAATTATAGATCACGAATTTGACGTTGTAGTCGTCGGAGCAGGGGGTGCGGGTTTGCGCGCGGGCTTTGGTTGCGCGGAAAAAGGGTTGAAGACGGCGATTATATCCAAGGTGTTCCCAACGCGTTCACACACGGTTGCTGCGCAGGGCGGTATATCCGCGGCGCTTGGTAATATGGGTGAGGATAGCTGGCAGTTTCATATGTATGATACGGTTAAAGGCTCTGACTGGCTCGGCGATCAGGACGCGATTGAATATATGTGCCGTGAGGCCATTCCCGCAATTGTTGAACTTGAGCATTATGGTGTGCCGTTTTCAAGGACGGCTGCGGGTAAGATTTACCAGCGCGCATTTGGTGGTATGACAACACATTTCGGTAAGGGCACGGCGCAACGTACTTGCGCGGCGGCTGACCGTACGGGGCATGCGATTCTACACACGCTTTATACGCAGGCTCTTAAAAATCATGCTCAATTCTTTATTGAATATTTTGCCCTTGATCTCATCATGGATGACGAAGGTAAATGCGTTGGTGTAATGGCATGGGATTTAGACAGTGGAACGCTTCACCGCTTCCGCGCGCATCAGGTCATTTTGGCAACGGGCGGTTATGGTCGTGCGTATTTCTCTTGTACCTCCGCCCATACCTGCACAGGGGATGGGAATGCGATGGTTCTTCGCGCTGGTATTCCACTACAGGATATGGAGTTCACACAATTCCACCCAACCGGTATTTACGGCGCGGGTTGTTTGATCACTGAGGGCGTTCGCGGTGAGGGTGGTTATTTAACCAACTCCGAAGGTGAGCGCTTTATGGAACGCTACGCTCCATCTGCAAAAGACCTTGCATCGCGTGATGTTGTATCGCGTTCGATGACAATTGAAATTCGCGAAGGGCGTGGTGTTGGTCCGAACAAGGATCACATCCATTTGAACTTGATGCACCTTGAACCCGACATGATTAAAGAGCGTTTGCCCGGTATTGCCGAAAGCGCACGTATTTTCGCAGGTGTTGACGTAACGAAGGAGCCTATTCCAGTTCTTCCGACAGTGCATTATAATATGGGCGGCATTCCAGCCAATTATAAATGCGAAGTTGTTCGTCCGACGAAGAAAGACCCAAATGCGACTGTCCCCGGCCTTATGGCGATTGGTGAGGCGGCATGTGTGTCCGTTCACGGGGCTAACCGTCTCGGCTCTAACTCGCTTCTTGACCTTGTGGTCTTTGGGCGTGCGGCGGCAATTCGCGCGGCGGAAACTGTTACTCCCGGTACGGCGCATAAGCCTATTAAAAACGGTGACGATCAGCGCGCAATTGCACGTTTTGACCACTACCGTAATGCGAAAGGCTCTACGCCTACGGCGAAGTTGCGTGACCAAATGCAAAAAACAATGCAAGATCACGCGGCGGTGTTCCGTACGGGCGATGTGTTGAATGAAGGCGTTGGCAAGATCAATGAATGCTTTGCGGCGAAGGTTGATTTAGGCATTAAAGACCGCTCTATGATTTTCAATACTGACCTTGTTGAGGTGTTGGAGCTTGATAACCTGCTCTCACAGGCAGTTGTGTCTATGCACAGCGCGGCAAATCGTGAAGAATCACGCGGCGCGCATGCCCGTGAAGACTTCCCTGATCGTGATGATAAAAAATGGCATAAACATACCGTGACCTATATTGATGATAAGGGAAATACAAAAATTGAGTATCGCCCCGTTATCATGACGACCTTGACTGATGAGATTGAAACAATCCCACCAAAGGCACGCGTGTACTAGGACGGCAATTAAGGATGCAGGTTGAAACCGTTTTATCGCTAAATGAATTTATAGAGCGTATGAACCATGAGCTGGCTTGTGGGAATGCGCCCGAGGCGATGCGGTTGGCGCAGTTAATGGCGGATTCTTATCCATCCAGTGCACAAGGATTATTTTGTGCAGGATCAATTGGATTTCAGGTGCAGCAATACCAAAGTGCGATCGAATTTTTGACGCAATCTTTAATGATTACGCCCTATTATCCGCAGGCGATGGAGTATTTATTATATGCACTTTTCATGGAAAAAGATCAGATAGAATTCCCCCCTGATGTGTATGCGGGCGTAACACAAATTTTACAAAAACCTGAAAACCTCAATAGTGATTTGATTGTTCGTGTTTGGGCTAAATTGGTTCTGGCGCATCCCTTTTATGGTCGGGTTGTCAGGGATGCGGCATTAGAAGATTATGATGCATTTAAGCTTTGGTTTTCCGGGCTTTCCACGGATGAGCTTGCGCTATTATCTGATGATTTTATAACTTTGGGCATATCTCTTTATATTTTTCCAGATGTCCAAATTGAACATCTATTACTTTATATTCGTCGCTTCTTTCTTAATGCTGCACAAGATTCTGTTGCACAAGATGTTTTGCCGCACTATGAGAAAATTGCCTTGGCTCTGGCCACTTATTGTTTCAATAGTGATTATCTTGATATTAACGCAGATGAGCAGAAAAAGCTTGATGGCGTATTGGCTTCGATCAAAAGTGGAGGCAAAGTTGATGCCTTTATGATCTGCGTTATAGCGAGCTATGATCCTTTATATAAATTTGAGGATATTATAAAGGTTTTGGGTAAAGTATTCTCTCCTGTTGCGGGTAAGAAAAGACTTAAATCTCTTATTCAGCAACAAATTGAAGAACCTAAAACGCAAGAAAAATTGATAGCGGATATGCCGTCATTATTGCAAATTAAAGATGATGTTTCTGAAAAAGTGCGTCAACAATATGAAGAAAATCCATATCCAAAATGGGTCCTGCCAAAGGCCGTAATTTTGGATAACATGGCAGATAAAATTACCGGCTATACTAAAAGCGGGGCGAAGGTTTTAATTGCGGGATGTGCAACAGGTGCCTATCCGATTAATGTGGCGCGTGCATTGCCGAAGGCACAGATTTCCGGCATTGACCTGAGCTTGGCTAGCTTATGTTACGGAAGGCGCAAGGCAATTGAGCTTAAAGTCAAAAATTTAGAATTTATTCATGGCGATATTTTGAATATTAGTGAATATGGTCGTAAATTTGATGTCATTGAAACCGTTGGTGTTCTACACCATATGAAAGAACCACAAAAAGGATTGGATGCCTTGTTGGGTGTTTTGAATGATGAGGGTTTCATCAAGATTGGCTTATATAGCGAGTATGCACGCCGTAATATTATTGCATGCCAGAAAGAATTTGTAGAGCAGGGCTTTGCGCCCACCACAAAAGGTATTCGGGATAGTCGCCAATATATTTTGGCTTTGCCCGAAGATCATCCCTTTAAGACATTTATGAAATATAATGATTTTTACAATTTATCGATGATGCGTGATATGTTGTTCCATGTACAAGAGCATTGCTATACAATTCCTAAAATAATCACTATGCTTGCGCAGGCTGATTTGGAATTTATGGGATTTTCTGATATTGGTTTAGACGATGCAAAGTTAGCATATCAAACAAAGTTTCCTGAAGATGAAATAATGTCAAATCTTGAAAATTGGCATATATTTGAACTTGAAAATCCGGATACATTCATCGGTATGTATAAATTCTGGTGTAGAAAAATTAAGGCTAAAAGGTAAGGCAAAATATTATGGCTGAATTCAAACTTCCACAAAATTCTACAATGCGTAAGGGCGATAAAATCGATGTCTCTGAGGGATCGAAAAACGCACGCACCTTCAAGGTTTATCGTTGGTCACCCGATGATAAGGACGAAAAAGGTGAGGTTAAAAACCCGCGTCTTGATGAAATTACAATCGACCTTGATAAATGCGGGCCGATGGTTTTGGACGCGCTGCTTTATATTAAGAATAATGTGGACTCATCTTTGACACTTCGTCGCTCTTGCCGTGAGGGGATTTGCGGATCATGCGCAATGAATATTGATGGCACGAATACTTTGGCATGTACCAAAGATATTGGTGATTGTAAGGGCGATATTAAGGTCACGCCGCTGCCGCATATGCCTGTGGTTAAGGATCTTGTTCCTGATTTGAACCATGTTTACGCGCAATATGCGTCGATCGAGCCTTGGCTTAAATCCGATACACCCGCACCAAATCGTGAGCGCTTACAATCTGATGAAGCGGCACTTATTTTGAATGGCGATGATGGTCATGGTCCTGCGGGCTGTATTTTGTGTTTCTGTTGCTCAACGTCTTGCCCGTCTTATTGGTGGAATGGCGATAAATTCCTTGGGCCGGCTATATTGTTGCAGGCTTATCGTTGGATTGCAGATACCCGCGATGACGCAACGGGAGAACGCCTTGATCAACTCGAAGACCCGTTCCGTTTATACCGCTGTCATACGATCATGAATTGCACCAATACATGTCCAAAGGGTTTGAATCCTGCAAAAGCCATTGCAGAGATCAAAAAAATGATGGTTGCGCGCCGATAGGTTAAGGTAAGGAAAGCAGCTATAATGGGTTTATTAGGTGTTTTGGAAACTTATCTAGCGGCATTATCCGGTGTTTATATCATTTTGATTACCGTTTTTGTGCAAAGTCTGGTGGCGAGCATTGCTCATCGCAAACAAAAACATTACGTGCCGGGCATCGTTGATGAACATTTGGGGCATGATTCATTTGTTTTTCGGTCTCATCGTACGTTTATGAACTCATTAGAAAATATTCCTTTTATGCTGGCGACGGTATTTCTGGGAATATTTTGTAACGTTGATGCATTTTTTCTTGGTCTTTTGGTGTGGGTTTATGCGCTTGCGCGCATTATTCATATGGCCTTGTATTATAAAATTGTGACAGAAAAAAACCCAAGTCCGAGAAGTTATTTTTTTATGATCGCGCTTTTGGCTCAGCTGACCTTACTGGTTACGATTGGCGGTCATTTTGTGGTGATGCTATAGATTTTCTTGTGATGTGTTTGCATCTTATGTTAATGATTGCGCATAAAATGAGAGAACATAATGGCTGATATTATAAAAAGCGCGCCGACTGAATTCAGAAAAACCTGTAATGCCGTTTTTAGTGCAATTCGTAAAGTTGCGATGCCTGTTGTTATTGGGGGCCTTGTGGCGGCAGCAATGATGACAGATGAGCAGGAGAGTGATGTCGATGATAATATTAAGGCGAAGGCCTATCTTCAAAATATAAAAGGGTGCGATGCGCAAGCCTTTGAACGCACGGGTGATCCTTGTAATATGACCCAAATACCTACTGCTGAATAATATTTATATCTGTATCTATTGCTAAAATTTTAATATTATTTGTTTCGCCGCGAATAATTTTAATTGCGGATTTTGAGATTTTCCATTCCTTAGAGAGCAATTTTATTAACGCTGCGTTTGCTTTTCCCTTTTCAGGGATGGCGGTGACTTGAACTTTTAATACGCGTTCCCCGGCTGCCTTATTATCATCCCATCCCAGAATTTTATTTTGCCGTGCATTGGGTATCAGGCGGATGCTTATTTTTTGTAACTCACTCATAGACGAGAGTTTAGCATTGGTGCTATGACTTTTCTATGAGTGATATTCATATTATAAAACTGGTCGTTGGTATTGATGATCTGGAGCGTTTCTATGCTTTGCAACAACGTGAGATGTTTGATTATCATGGCGTTCCTGCTGTGCCATGTTGGACCCGGTATAAGCCAAAGCGTGGGGATGAGATATTACAAAAGGGCGGCTCAATTTATCGCGTAATTAAAAACCGTATTTTGTGCCGTCATAAAATATTAGGTTTTGAAATTATCGAAGATACGCCCAAAGGTACAATGTGCATGATCGTACAGGATGCAATGATGATTGAAACCGTTCATATGCCGCGCCGCTCATTTCAGGGCTGGCGCTATCTCAAAGCTACTGATGCTCCACCAGATCGTGGGGTTTATACGGGGGGCGAGAGCGATGCTATCCCCGATGACCTTGCGAATGAATTGAAAGAGGCGGGAATCCTTTAATCCGTTTCGATATCCAAACCAATATCTAATGCAGATGCAGAATGGGTGAGCGCCCCGACAGAGATATAATCAACGCCTGTTTCTGCGATTGGTCGAACTGTATGTAAATTTATGCCGCCTGAAGCCTCGGTAATGATTTTTCCGTTTATCATTTTTACGGCAGTTTTTAAATCATCCTGCATAAAATTATCAAGCATCACAATATCTGCACCGCCATGTTTAAGAACGTCTTCAAGCTGCGCCAATGTATCAACCTCGATCTCGATCTTAACCGTGTGTCCTATATTATCGCGGGCACGGTTGAGGACAGCATCAATTCCGCCTGCAATCGCGATGTGGTTATCCTTAATCAAGATACAATCATCCAAACCAAAGCGATGGTTGTAGCCGCCGCCTGCGCGCACCGCGTATTTTTGTACTGTTCTTAAAAACGGTAGGGTTTTGCGTGTGTCAGTGATTTTAGCATGTGTGCCTTGCACCGCCAGAACATAGCGGCGAGTGAGGGTTGCTATGCCCGACATATGGATCATAAAGTTCAGTGCAACGCGCTCTGCCGTAAGTAATGCGGCGGCAGGACCAGTAACAATTGCAATTTTATCGCCTGCGCTTAATACATCGCCATCTTGCGCCAGTATTTCGAATTCGAAATCAGAATCAATATGAGAAAAGCTGGACAGCGCCAAGATCAACCCAGCCAAAACGCCTTCTTCGCGTGCATTGAAAACCGCGCGTGCATTGGCGTTTCTTGGGATGACGCTTTGGGATGTAATATCATGCCCATGCCCTAAATCTTCTTTAAGCGCCGCGCGTACTATATCTTCAATTAATATCGATGGAATTGTCATGTTTTTGCCTTGTGTTTAACTGTTCGCTATCTTAGCGAGAATAGAAAGAGATTACCAGCCGCCACCACCGCCACCGCCACCACCGCCGCCAGATGATCCACCGCCGCCACTACCGCTGGAATTGCTTGTGGATGCAGCGGAAAGGGTGCTGCTGAAATCATTAATCATGTTGCTCATAGAAAAACCGGTTCCAGATGAGGAATAGGATGAACCTTTATACCAATTAGGCGATGTTGATAGTGTTACCGAGGCCGCGCCGACGGATAATGCAAACTTGTCTGCCCATTGTGATTCGACGCCCAGGGCCACGGCGTAGGGAAGGTATGTTTCATAAAGCTCACGCGACATTTCAGGCGGATCAAATTTCTTTAGGATTTTTCCTTCAACCGCCTCCATATAATATTTAAGGCCATTAATATGATCCATAATCTTGCGGCCATTATGTGTCGGGGCTTTCATGATGTGGCGCATTTTAACCAACAATGCGAGCATGGCAATGATAATAGGAATGACAAGCCATGAAATATGTTGGGATAATAAATATAACCCCATCCACCCACCTATTGAAAAGCCTGCGCCCCAAAGGAGAATAAAGAATCCTCCAGCTTTTCTTGAGGCTGTGCCGCTTCGAATTTGTTTTATACCATGAATAATTGCTGCGCTTGATATGCCGCCAAAAATCATGGTGAAAAGTATGCCGACCCAAAGAGCCTCAGAGTTATTATTTTGTACACCAAAGATGATAATTGTGAGCAAGGCGATTAAAAAACCACCTACCCACCACCACGTATTTTTGAAAAAATAAATCTTATGGCATAACTCGCTCAGTTTTTTACGATGCTCTGCGGCCGGTGTTAGTAGGGCTTGACTTGACTGGTTGATGCTCATACCGCCTTTGATGGCATCGAGCAGGATGAACTCATCTTCTGATATTGCCGGATGATCTTCCGCCTTTTCACTGCGCATGATTTTATAGTGATGCGCGTATTCCTCTTCTATTACGATATATCCCTTAGAGGCGAGGGATATTAACGCGGCTGTTATGCATTTTTTGCTATCCGCATCACCCATTGTATGGATGACGGCGGCCATTGCGGGGGAAATGCCCTTCGGCGCATCATAAAATGGCGCTAAACCACGGCTTTTTGGATCAATGCCATAGCGTGTCCATATGGTGTAATAATAAAGACACAGGATAAAAAAACCAATAAGTATAGTGGGTAAGCCTGGATGCTGTTTCCAGAAAAACGAGGCCCCGACCATATCGGGTGTGGGAGATACAAAATCTTTCGGCCAAGAAACGGCGATTGTTAAACCTTCATATGGATTTAAGGCTTCGGTTGTTTCTACATGAAGGGATGAACCGGATTGCGTCGCTGTAAAATTCTGAGCTTTGGAAAGAGCTTTGCCGGTATAGGCCGCATAATTTATGAGCAGAGCGCCTTCGGGAAGAATGATTTCTGCGCTGCCATGATCAATTGGGAATTCCCATCCTGTGCCAATGGCATTCCAATATAGCTCATCATAATCATCAGAG
>CAXBFT010000005.1:0-28615 GCA_963974945.1 uncultured Alphaproteobacteria bacterium | reverse complement strand
AACACAATATGACCTTTTTAACACGGAGCAGGATTACATGACAGACCCAAAAAAGAAAAGCATTGCCGATAACATTGCAGCGCATTCTTAAAAATTATCTTGTGACATGGTGAAAGCAGGTCACGCTATTATGCGCTACGGGAATTTGAGATGTAACTAAGATAAAAAGCTGAGCGATCACCATTTGGGTATAACAAGTTCCATCCCTTTTGCCTTACACAATGGATGAATTAAATCCCAATGATTAAGAGTAAATATAAAATCACTATTCTTTATCGGAAAATCTATTTGTGTGACATTACTCCCACGACCACCCTTTATGCATTTTTGAACTTTATTCCAGGGAATAAAAATTGGTGAACGTAAAAAATCATTAACGGGTCTAAAATACATTCCCGATCCATCAATCAAAAGATTAACTTTATATTGATCTAAGCTTGTTCCTCGTACCAAAAAAATCTGATGATTTCCCTGTTGATATTCAACCGCCTTAGTAAAAGAGAAATCTTTTTCAAGTTGTCTCCAGTGCCCTGCATAATAGCTTACCAAAACAGCAATAAATGCGATTATAAAAAAACTGCAAACCATCAATATTTCACCAATTCTTCTTGTTCTTTTATTTTTTTCTTTCTCTCCAGTGAGAAACATTGCTAGAGCTATAAAAAGGCTTAGATATAACTCTATTTGAAAAAATATAAGATTATATAGACCTTTCCCCACACCAGAAAAAAGATAACTACTATTCTTTTTAGGAGCTAAATCACCCAAACCTGCTCCCCTTCACTGTCCCATATCGTTTAAAATTCTTCTTGAATGGTACAAGCTTCAAGCGCATTGGCAATCCATCAGCAGGTAACACATATTGTAGGCCTGAGCCTTTCTTCAGCTCTTCCATCACTTCAGACGGTGAACGAAGCGGCCTATTCTTATCAATATAGGATGTTGAACCCTCTTTGCCCTCTAACCAACGCTCAACATATTCCCCAAGCATATCAGAAATCTCTTGCGCACTGCCATGGTCATTCACTGCAAAAAACTGCTTATCGCACGAACTCATAAAGTCCTGCCAATTCCCGTATCGCTCCTTGAGCTGTCCAAGATTTTGCAGATGCATCCAGATTTTAACATCGCGGCTTCGAAGGGTAACAAGCCCCTCTTTAATCGGCCTGAATGTCCCAAGTTGCGGAAACTCATCAAGCATGTAGAGCGTTTTAAAATCGTGGGCCGCATGTTCACGGCATGCCATAAGGCCAAGAGAGACGACTGTTCGTAAAAAACGACTATGATTTTTCATGTGTTCAAACGGGATCACCAGATAAACAGTTTCGCGGCTGGCCTTAATGTCTTTGAGCTTAAATGATGACGTCATGAGTATCGGTCTTAACACTGGTGTATTGACCCAACTCAGACCCGTGGCCAGTGTCGTGATGAACCCGCCCCGCTCATTCTCTCCTGCTTCTTTCAACACTTTTGCCGCATCCATAGGCGCGCGCCCCATTGCGTCATTGACCGCCATACGCTCCACCAACAAATCAAACTCACGTGGATCACTCGCCACACCGTCCGGCGCACCTGTTAAAATAATGTCATAGATGCATGGTAAATTATGGTGCTCTTTAGGAAATGAACTTAAAACATGAGCAATGACCCCCGTCATGATCTTCTGGGCATTCTCCCTGAAGTGCTTCGAATTTGCATTCTCATCGGCCTCTTGCATGATGCAGCTTTCAACGATTTGGAATATATCGTCTTTGGCGCTGAGGCTATTCAGATCAATTTCCTCCAAGGGATTAAAGGTTGCGCCTTGCTGATCATAGAGATGCGGCACATCACCCCATGGATCAATCACATGAGTAGCGGCAATCTTAGAGCGCGCTTCTATTGTCCTTTGTGCATGCTCGCCTTTCGGATCAAGCACAAATGCTCCGCCCGGCCATGAGAGCAATGTATTCCAAGCCGCATAAAGAGATTTTCCTCCGCCCATAGCCGCAACAGTGAGCATCATCGAATCGCTATCCAAACCAATATGACGACCATTGAGCTTCACATCATCATACCAGAGTGTGCCGCCGCAATAGATTGGGGCATGTTTAATCTCTTGGCCATTCATGAAGCCATTAAAGTCATATTTTAGAAATGAATACAAACCGCCCCAACGCGCTGCCCCTCCTCGCCCGAAGATAAAGATCTTGCGATATTCAGGATGCTCTTTTATATATTCAATACTGATTTTTAGATAAACAGGAATGGTAAAGATGAAGAAAGGCAGGCCGATTGCAATAAAGGTTTCACCGAAGGTATTTGCATTGGATCTTAAATCACCAAAGGGCGTTAAAATCAGCAAGAGCGGCAATATAACCGCGCCCCAAGCCCAATCATAGGCAAAGCCGCGCCATTCATTCAGCTTGCCTAAAATTGAAATCATAACAAGCGAGGCAACAACCGCAAACATGACAGGATGATCCGTATTGATCACACATGAAAAATAGGCAAATAATAGAAAGACGGCGTAATATTCAAAATGGGTCAGAAAACTCGGTACCTTAATGATGCTGTATTTTGTCCCGGCAAGAACATACCACACACTGCACAGCGCGGCGCTTGTCAGGAACAAGGCTTGTAAATCTCTGCGCGCATCTTTGCTATCATAATAATGGGGATCAAAAACGCCATCCAGAACATCAGCAATATGTTCAAGGGAAATGCCGAAAAAGACAATCAGAGCAATAAGGCCGAAAATTGAATAATAAAGACGCGCGGTAAATCCGGTCTTACGCTGCGCTGCAGCCTTTTGTTGCCCCATATATGGCTTCCTCAATCATTAAACTGATCACGTTTGCGCTCAAACACCTGCTCACGTGACTTGTCTTGGCTCTGTTGATTGCGCTCTTTGATCTGAGCCACCAGATATTCATTCTTGGCCAGTAGAACTTTGTAATCTTTTTCTGATATATTACCCGCGTCATATTGCTCTTGAATGGCGGCGCGCTCACCCTTCAGTGCTTCAATCTGACCTTCAATATACTTATCTTCATTCAAATCATGATCAGGCATAGCGTTTTCCTTGGATTTCTTATTTATAATATACAACGCGCCCGGTAATAACAATTTTTATGCTCCTGCTTGAATAATATGATCTCTTATCCATGTCGCAAAAGCTTCTTCAGTGATCGTGCCACTAGCCAAATCGAGGATAATCATGACACACGCAGCGTCATCAGCTATCAATTCATACCCATTTAGAATTAAGAACAATTCTACGACCACAAAAGCCGTCCGCTTATTACCATCTTTAAAAGGATGGTTACGCGCTATGCCATAACCGTATGACGCTGCTAATTCTGAAATGTCCGGCGTGCCATAAGCCACCAAATTCTGAGGGCGACTTAACGCAGACTGTAAAAGCGTAATATCACGCGTACCTTCTAGTCCGCTATGTTCCGCAATTTGTTCATCGTGGATAGCATGAACCACGCTCTCCAAAATCCATTTATATGAAGTCATTTTGCAAGCTCATGTAATACATTACGGCGTTTCTTCATAACTTTGCGCGCCGCGTCCATCTGCTCACCAAACTCTGGGTCATAAGGTGTAATACGATAGCCTGATGGAGACTCACTCACCCATAGGGCATCACCCTTATCCAATTTTAAGTTCGTTAAAAATTCTTTAGGCAAAACAACACCCAGTGAATTCCCTATTTTTGTAACTTTTAGTTCCATAGCTTTAACCTCAATAAAAATAAGTTATTACACATGTTATAACAAGAACGGCTTTTTGTCAATTAAGCCGCTGCCATATCGCCATATTCCTTTTTCAGTATCCCAAACACAGAGTTGTGCAAATGCAGCTCACCCTCTTTGGCTCTGGTGATCATCGCGTTGAAGTAAGCACCGGTCTTTTGAACGGGTTTATGCTCTCTTTGCTGCGCTTGATCGGTCAGAAGAAGACAAATTGCTGCACCATTGCGGCCTAATGTTGCACACGCCCTGCCCCATGACGCCTGAGAAATCATCAGCTCACCCTTCATTTTGTAAGCAGCATCCACAAAATCATTCCAATTCATCGGACGATTGGCCATTGGCATGTGATCTCGAAAGCTTTCACTCGCTGCATTGAGCGCTTGCTTCAAAGTGATGTGCTGTAAACCTGTCTGAAGGATTAAGGCCTCTTCATCTGTGAAGCTCTCATCTTCGTTTGAGCATGTTTCAGCTTGGTGATCTGTTACCTTTTGTAGCTCTAGAGGTTGCTTACCAGCTTTTTGAAAGCTTCTGGGCGAAGCCATACTGGTTGTATCTAATTTATTAGATTGTTTTTTTATTGTAGAGTTATAGTGAACGTCATGAGAGTCGTTTTTGGGCGACATTTTAATTGTTTCATCTTCACTTATTGATGAGTTATCCACTGCGCTTGTATCATGCTCCTCTAACGCGTCCACAGCCAGTGCATATAGCTCTTTATGGCTTGCAAGAAGAGTGCGGAGTTTTTCTAAAGGAAGATGTGTTCTGATTTGGAGGGAGATTGGCGCATATTTTTTGTCTAGCTCAGTGATAATGCCTGTGTAATCGCCCTGCCCGTCTAATGTAAGAAGCTCCATTTCACACATCACGGCCTTAATCTGGCCTCTATAGTAAGAAATCTGGCGTTTGGTTTCCATCCAAGCGGCATCAATCATGCGTTTTTCTTGTAGCTTCTCTGAAAGTTCGGCCTTCAGGTAAGCCAGAGGCGTAAGATCGACGCCATAGGCATACATAATGCGCCCCTGTTCATCACGATTGCCATATCTTCTATGATTACCACTATCATGCCAGGTTAAAGCCCCTACTTTGAACAATGATTGTTCAAGGCGTTGCACCTGACGTTCTGACACGCCCAAATCAAGGGCGGTTTTTGAAATGCTTTGATAAACAATCGGTGAACTGCCCTGCTCCCAATCACAATCTCTTGTGAAGGCCATATAGTAATCAAGCAGTGAAATCATGCGCGGTGTGAACCCCGCCTTCTTACCCATGCGCTTGACCAGCAAAAGAAGGTCATAACGGTTCACATTTTCTTCCAAGCCTGTGAAGTCCTCGACCTGCTCATAAGATTTACGATGTGAGGATGAGCTGATACGCCCTCCCCTGCTCTGCTTTAGCTCGGCGATATTTTTTAAGTCAGAAAAGATATAAGCCATAATATGTATATGCCCTGTATAGGTAGTTAAGCTGTGCAAAAGACAACAAAAAAGGGTTTACAGCCTCTTTTAGAGTTGCATTGCGATTCGGCTTGATCTACCATAGAAAGTGTTAGAAACTAATGGCTTTAGCCGATATTGAAATGACCGTAGTGCCAACTGCGGTCTTTTTCTTTTGTTTATCTACCTCGTAAAGAGCACCCTCCGATTTTTATCATGTGAAAGTTTAATAAGACACCCTTAAACAGGGTATTGAACATGTGTGTATAAACACGATTCGCTTATGAACACATCAAAACAGTATCACAATGTATAATTACCAACAAGGTTATGAACAGGTATATACAGCACTCAAGAATCAAAAATAAATCTTATTTATCCATAAGTAACTGTATTTATTATAAATAAATCTGTATTTATGCCGTTTATAATTTTTTACAATACAGCATATACACTGTTTAATATCGCGTATATATACACCATTATACAGATACACACCGTATTGTATATACATGTATAAACAGTGTGTGCAGTAGAATCATTCTCGAAATATCATTCTCAATGTGCTATACACTGTATAATATGACTGGATTATACTACTATTAAACAGGACAAAACACATGCAAGTTTCAATATCAAAAGCCTCAGAAATGGTCGGGGTAACAAGAGCCACTTTTTACAGACACGTTGATAAAAAAGGGATTAGCGTTACAAAAGACGAAGAAGGAAACCCTAAAGTCGATGTCTCTGAACTAATCCGTGTTTACGGTAGCAAAATTAAAACAGTGTCCACTAGTGTTTCAAATGATACAAGATTATCCAGTAGTGAACAGCACACTGTACAAGACCATAATACGCCTTCATCGCCTAAATTCAGCGCAGAATTAGAGTTATTAAAGGAAAAAATAAAACACCTAGAAGAAAATAAAACAGTATACGAAGAAGAAAGGAAAAGAGAGCGCCACCAGTTCGAAGAACGTGTGGAACAGTTACAAAACACACTAGATAAAGCACAAGAAAATCAAAATAAAACTACTGCTCTATTAGAGCATTATACCAAAGGCAAGGGCACAGATAATAACTGGGAAAAATCTATCAAAGCTTTAGAAGAAAAAATAGCCAATCAAGAAAAAGAAAACAAAGAAAAGGCTGACCGTGAAGCTAAAGAAAAAGAAGAAATCCAAAAACAGCTCGAAGAAAAAGAAAAACTTCTCAAAGAGCAGGAAGAAGCTCTTGAGCTGGAAAAACACAAATCATTCATTCATAGAATGCTTGGAAGATAATAATAGAGTAGGGCGCATCAGCGCCCTTCAATTTTTCAGGACGATTTTTAAGCCTTCAGCATCGCCACAATTTGAATAACTTGCTCAATAGATAATCTGTTCAAATTTAAATTAATATCACCGCTCGACCAAATTTCAGCCGTTCCTTGATCAAAGTAAATCGTTTTACGGGCGCGGCTCTGATCTGAAATCCTTCCTTGCGATACCGTAACAACAGATTGCGCAATCAAACTCAAATGTGCTTCTTTTTCCTGTTCTTCATTATATCGGAGGAGGGCGCTTTCATAAGCTTTTAGATAATGAGGAATTAAACGGCGCTTAATGTCGGCTGCTATGTCTTTTGCTGACCGCTCAGCACTAACACCAATATCTTTGTAATCTTCGTGCCACGCACGACATTTTTGGCGCGGAAAACCCCCGCCAATTTTGAAGCGGTCTTTTTCGAGCCTGAAATATAAACCGCGCCCGCATCCGTCTATAATTTCAAACCTCCAATTTGAAGGCTCGCCAAGCCGTGAATATTTCCACGGCTTGGCAAGATAAAGGGCAATCTCTTCGACTTTTGCCTGTGGGGTCATGCTGCCCCCCGTGCGATTAGATTGCTTCCTCTATGTGGTCTTTTTGATCCGTATTTCTCGCGTATCTCATCAAGGCTTTTTGTGCCCTTAGAACGGCTCGAAAATTCTTCAGGTCTGAAATACCATGCTTTCTTTTTAGCTGCCCATTTAAAGCCTGCTTCTTTGAGCGCATCTTTATGCTGACGTGTTTCACCTGTCACCCATACCCAAGAACCACAAATTTCTATTGCAAGGGTAGGGAGGCCGGAAATCGCATTTAAAGCATTATTGAGCAAGTCACCATAATCTGTCTGTTCTGACTTCACCTCGCCTGTGTAATCTTTCAATGCGTCAAAAGCCTGATTGATGATCTTCATCATCTCTTCACCAACGGGATTAATATCAGGATGATATTTTTTACACGCAGCTCGATAAGCTGCTTTTGTATCTTCTGGATTCAGGCTTCCTGTTAATCCTAAAATCTTGGCTGCATCATAGATATTCATTATAGCCCCCCAAACAAATCAGTTTGAGGATTGGCCGCGTCAATAATGTTAAAAACAAGCCGCGCCATTTTGATAGTCTGCAAACCTTGTAAGAACGGTTCATCTAGACAAAAATTCGCATAGTCTCGATCTGCCCAAATTTTGAGGCCGCATCCTTGATACGCTATACTGATTGAATCACGACACCCGCCGCCGCCAAATGTGCCCAACTCATATTTTAAAGCCTCTTGTAACTCTTCATCGCTCATGGGATTTTCAGAGCGTTTTTCCCATCTCTCTTTTGATCCTGAATAGCTGTGTACAGCGCGTAAAAATACGCCTCTTTTTTCTTCCTCTGTGAATGCCTCTGACATGATTTCTAAATCCTCTTTTTAAGTGACCAAACGGGAACAGCCCCGTTCATGAAACCTTGCCAAGCGGCGAGCGTTACCACCTAAAACCGCGTATGCGGGGTAACGATCAATCGTTAGAAACCGACTTCACAGACTTGTCCTGCGAGCAGGATAAACTTGCCCCAACACGTTTGTGCGGGCGGGGGCAAGCAAGGCTATTGAGATAGGCGGGGGCGTCGATGTAAGCTGGAAATGTTGATTCATAAAACGGCGAATAGAAGAGGGCGCAGACCTCTTTTCAAAACACTTAGAATCGTAATTCTCTACACTTCAAAAACCACTTTATACGCATAAACATGCGTCTTTTATTTAAGAAACTCTTTGTTTCGTTTATGGGGTTTCGTTATTTGATAAAACTCTTGCCTATGTATTGATATACAATGCATTTCAGGTTTTACATGAGGAGCAAAAACACAAAAAGCGTCGCCCTAACTTTAGGGCTATTCCATTTCTTTTTGGACGGCTACGCAGCCTAAAATCTCGAAGGCCTTGGCTGTGAGTTTTTGCTTTTTGGGATCATCTTTGTGATCTTGTTCCATAGCGAAATGAAGTTTGTGAAGTATCTTTATGGGGGGCACTTCATTCAATCCAACAATCTCAAGAGCGTCATCCAAAGTGATTTGATCGGGTGATTTTGACCAGACGCTAATCGGCTCATTTTGGAATTTTTCACGCTCTGTTTTGAGGCGTTCTTTCAGCTCTTCTTCTTTCTCTTTTTCGCACCTAGAATAGGGCAGGGCGAAGAATGAATTTTCAATATTCGGGACTTCACGAAAATGCAAAAGCTTAAAAATATGACGGGCATAATTCCAATATTTTCGTCTGAAATTTTCATCAGCATTGTTATGAGGAAAGTGATTTTCCAAAAAATTCAGCGCATCGAGCAGGCGGGCATTTTTATAAAAAGCTGCATCATCAGATTTGGAGAGTAGGGCGTGTCCGAATACAAAAAGATCATAGGGTGATCTGACATGATATTTTGAAGCGGCGCGTAATGACGGTGCAATCTCCAAAGCCTCACGCGGCGTGTTTGTTTTATGCGCCTGTTTTAATAACTGGCTGTATGTGGGGTAAAAGTTTAAGGCAGGCACGAGCCTGCTTATAATCTTCGTGATGATGCTAAAGACACTGATTGTGACTACGAAGAAGAGGGCAGTCCAAATCACATATTGAGCGTCACGGTAATCGCGGGGGATTTCTCTAATCCATCCTTCATGCCGTGCAAAATCATGGGCTTCACTGACGGCATGTGCGGCCACGAAAAACCCGATCATCACAAACAGAAAATAAACGAGATGAAAAGAGCGCATCGTTATAGGCTTATCAGAAAACCGTAAGAACAAATCATTCTGCTCGCTCTCAAGTCTTTTATGATCGGCCAGTCGTTCCTGATAGCTGTTCCATGTCTTGGAAGCAAAGCGGGCGATTTTAGGCACTGCCCAGATTGCAAATGCACCCGCCAAAACAAACGGCCAGTAATTAACAATCACCCAATATATGCCGTAGAGTATAGAACCGATAATAATATAGGGCATGACATCGCGCCCTTACTTTTTTAGGAGCTTGGTATTGGTCAAACTTTTTCGCTCTTCAGCCGTGAGTGACCTGAGGTGCTTACCATCAAACACGCGCCTGATCGGAACGCCAAAGCCTTCACCCCATCCGTAAGATGCATTACAGCCTGGGCAATTATAAGAGTGCGAAGGATAATCATCTTTGAGCTTGTGACAAAAGATCGTGTCACAAGATTCACACCATTGCAGAACAGGGGACTTACAACACGGGCAAGACGCTCCGATTTCAAAATCAACTTCAGCCTCAAAACTGGATTTCCAGTTATCACCATGCACATCAAACGGACTTCCGTCTGCCTTGCTGTAATCTTTATCATCGTAATTGAACCGCTTGCCTGCGCTATCAACTCTTACATAGCCGTCCACATCATTATCCCATTCAAGCGTTTGCGGATTGCCCATCACAATCACATCAGCACTATCAAAGGGGAATTTCTTGGCCTTATTCCATTCCAACACAAAAGGCTTATCTTTATACTCGCTGCATACCGCTTTCACAAAACCTGTTGGTCCGGGGGCGCTATCGCCTTGACCAACTTTCAGCTCAGCATCTTCTTTGCCCGTGAGAACAGCAAAAGCGCGATGAATTTCTTTTTGGCGCTCTTCGTCTTTAGCTTCGATTGCTTCTTTTACCGCATCATTCCTCAATACCTTCAAAACGGCTTCGGACGGTATTCTTCTCAAACCAAAAAGCTCTAATGCCTCTTCAAACGTCATGCTCACGCCCCATATTACCTACTACAACCAACACGATATAATATGGAGTGCAAAGTTTGAAGTGTTAAAAATCGCAGCTAGTAATGCTTTACCGATTCTATCCCTGATTCAATCCACCAAAAATGTGAATAACTCAATATCAGCGTTTCCAGATTTCACCACGCACCAACTCCAAAATTCACCACCTAGGCACTCAGATTTTCACCACTGCTATGATAAATAGGGCATGTTTTAGGCAAAATTAAAGCCCGCTCATAAAGGGTAGTGTCGCAAAGTTTAACTCAGGTTCAAATTAAGTCAGCACATTAATCTTTGCGACACGACCATGCCAAACTGCTTTTTCGGTCAGTCATTTTATTGACAATCCACAGGATTAAGCGGAGGAGATAGTGCGTTTTGGTGAACTAAAATTGTGCCGAAGTTACCGAAGAAGATGCGAACATCTTTGTTACTTCAACTGGTTTTTCTAACCACTCTTCATATTGAGCAAAAACCGCTTTGGTATAGTCTTGCTCATAATGAATCTGTAAAGCTTGTTCATCTTCAAAACATTCGAAAAGGTGAAGCGTCCCATTACTGTCCTTGTTTTTCATGAGAGAAAAGACATGGCAGCCCGGCTCATTGAGTGTTTGAGGAATAATGGATTCAAGGGCGGCTAAGCCCTCCGCGTAATATTCAGGTTTTAAGGTGATCCTTGCTGAAACAAACAGTCTTTTATCCTGCGCTTCCAAACCTGCCATGGGTAAAAATGAACGAATAAACTCTGCTTGTACTGGCGCGACTCGTGCGTTGATCTGGTCAACGCCCATATTATGGCCGACTGTCGTGCGTATTGGCCGCTCACCTTTCATATCGACAAGTTCCGCAAGCTGATCCGCTACATTTTGTGCGTCGGTACTTTTATCCCCTTGAGCAAATACGCCTTGGAACATTTCCACAATATTCGCTGGACCCTTAGCGATATAACCGTATGAATCAATGCAGCGTGTATCAGATGGAACAGGAGGATCTTGGATCAGATCAGTACCATGACCGCCAGGCTCAACAATTATGGACTCCACACCAAAGCTTGCGAGTTCATAATGCATAGATTCTGCCATAGCTTCGAGTGCCCATTTGCTTGCACAATACAAACCAAAGAAAGGCATCGCAAGCCTACCGGAACTCGAACTTATATGAATCATAAGTCCTGATTTTCGTTTTCGCATGTACGGAAGAGTAGCTCTACAGGTGCGAGCAACACCGACAACGTTTACATCTAAGCATGCTGAAACCTGCTCAGGTGTATAAGCCTCAGTTATGCCACATGGCATAATGCCCGCGTTATTAATAAGAACATCAATATTTAAACGTTCTTCCAAAGCTTGTATCGCAGAATCCACGGAATCTTCAGACGTAACATCCAGCTCTACCACCTCCAGAGAATGACCATGCTCTGTAGCCCAGCCGGCAAGCTCAGTAGCAATAACCGCATTGTGTCCTTTGATATCTCGCATAGATGCAATGACGTGGTGATCTGCTTTGGCAAGTGTTTTAGCTGTCAAGTAACCAATTCCTCGGCTCGCTCCGGTGATCAATATGTTCTTACTCATTTTCGTACTCTTTTCTTAATGTTAAATATGGTTTTTTCAAATAATTGCAGCGGTGCTTCGCTACGTTCTGCTTTCATACGAACCAGTGCACCACTCCAAGCATTCATAAGCCAATCCGCAGCTTCTATATTCGTTAGATGGCTTAAGCCAATATCGCTGAGCTGAATAAATGCTAAACATGCTGCTACTTCCGAAGAAAGTTCTACCCAATGTGTTTTAAGTATTTTGTGAAACTCATCATTCGTGTCTGCTAACTCAGTTGATAGATTGCACATCAAGCAACCCTCTGCGTAATTGCGAGTTTTAAATTCTTCGCTAGCGCCTTGAAAGAATGCTTCAAGGCGGTCAATTGGTAGAAGGTTTTCATCATTCAACACCTGGTTTGCACTCTCTATTTGCAAGCCATGGTAATACTGGGCCACCTCCAGACCGAATGCCTCTTTACTTTTGAAATAATGGTAAAAAGAGCCTCGCGGTACGCCGCTTTTTTTAAGAACGTCATTAATCCCAATACCTGAGAAACTCTCAGAGCGTATTAGCAACATTCCTGTTTCCAATAAACGCGTTTTTGCGTCGTCGTAGTTTTTTATATCTCGTGTTCTAGCCATCTTTTTCGATTATCACTTATCAGTTTAAGTTGAAAAATATCGATAATCCTAATGTCATATCTGTGTCATGCCACCGTTAGCAACCAGTTTAGCCACAGCCACAAAAGAAGAGTCCGATGAAGCGAGAAATAGCGCAGCTGCCGCTATTTCGTCCACCTTGCTCTCTAATTTTTCAATTGCCCTAGCCTCACGGTCATTGCGTTGTAGTCGAAAAAATCGATAAGATAAATGAGTAATTCGACTTTCATTATATATTATTAGACCGATCTACTATTAATGTCAAGCTGTACCTTATTAGCAAGTAGTGTCGCAAAGTCTAAAAAGACCACAGGCATATTAAGAGAATTATCAGTCCTATGGGCGGGTTCAGAAAAATGCACACCGCATCACGAACGCTCGCAGGCATAGAACTTATGAATATGATTAAAAAGAACCAACTGAACTTAAACAAACACATCGATCAAAACTTAACACCTGCGCAGAAATTTTACCGCTTGGCGACCATTTAGATTTAGGCCTGTTGCGGGTTTTTTAAAACTCAGTTAATCTTTGCGACACTATTATTTTTCTAAATTAATGTGCTATTATCCATCAATATGTTTGCGGATATTTTCCAATTCTTCAACTAAACTTAAGCACTGACCTTCAAATTCAGCATCTCCTTGATCCGGCATCTGAATGCACGTAAATGAGAAAACACTACCGCCCATATTGTCGGCAGTTACGCGTGTCGGCCAACACCACATCATGTCTTTTGTTGGGCCAGCATACATATCTATCGTGCCAAGATTTTGGTTAATCTCAAAACGTTGGTACATCTCACCCATGGGTGTTTCAACTTTATAATCATCGCTGTCCTTCCATATTTTTTTGCAAAAGCCCGTTGCCCATTTAGGCAAATTTTCAATATCGCTGATAAATTGAAAAAGCTCTTCTGGAGTCGCTTTATAATGTGCGGTAGTCGCGTGTGTAGCCATTTTTTTTCCTTTAAATAAAAGTGTCATTCATTTGACACAGTCTTTATACAACAACACTACTGACAGCATTGTGTCAGCAGTGTTAGTATATTCTAATAAAATTAGAAAAAGATGTGATAGGAAATGCGTCGCGCTGACAGGTTATTTAGAATTGTTGAATATTTAAAAGCCCGAAGGACTGTTGTCCGGGCTCAGGATCTTGCCGATCTTCTGGAAGTTAGTCTACGTACAATTTATCGTGATATGGCCGACCTTATGACATCAGGCACGCCTATAATAGGTGAGGCTGGTACAGGCTATGTTCTTGATAAGCATTACCTTGTCAAACCGCTGATGTTTGATGTGGAGGAATTAGAAGCCCTAGCACTAGGTGCACAAATGGTGCAAAGTTGGAGCGACCCATCTCTTACAAAATCCGCACACACTGCGCTTGACAAGATTCATGCGACACTACCATCTGACTTGAGTAATTCGTTGTTAGATGAGGTTTTATTTTCGTTCTCACCGCAAGCACGACCAATTATAAAAGTAGATTTTACTAGTATACGTCGTGCCATTCACACACGTCATAAGGTTGCTTTTCATTACTATAATGAAAAGCAAGAGCCAACGAGACGCACCGTCAGGCCTTTGGCTCTGGCGTTCTTTGCCCCTGTCTGGGTTTTGCTTGGCTGGTGTGAAAAGCGCAACGATTTTCGAAATTTCAGGTTGGATAGAATATCAGACCTCATCATCATGGATGTGGTTTTTTACCAAGAAAATGGAAAAACTCTAGATGACTTTAAGAAACAAGAAAGTGAAAGAAACGCTTAGGATTCTTACCAGATGGCGAGTTAAACTTCTTCTTCTATGAACTGAGGCGCATCGCCAGATACTTCATCCCAACAGGCTTTTGAGCCGACATAAATATGCTTTTTAATTTTGATAGTTGGATTATCATTCAGCGTCCCTATTGATATACCTGCGACTTTACCCTTATAGATACCGCAGAGTGTTGAACCGCATTTTCTACAGAATCCTATTCCCCAACCTTCTTTACCAACATATGTATGAAGATTATCTGCACCTGATACCCAAGAAAAAGCGGTAGTGTCGCAAAGTTTAATGAAGATTGAGAAGTCCTGCAATTGTCCAGAATTTAGAGTGTAGGAGTGTGAAAGTTCTAACTGAAGTGCGACACCTTGGAGATAGTGAACGGTAGTGCATGAAGATCAAACTGTAAAGCCACCTCATGAGGTGGCTTTACAGTTTTTTATACAAAAAGTTTGGTGCAATTCTCATGAGCCACGCAATTAAACGCCAGCGTTTAGTAATGTAAGCACATGATTTATTTGACTTGATAGCATCTACTATCTGCTTAGCGGCTTTTTCTGGTGGAGCAACCCAGAACATATGATCACCTTCCGCCATGGCAGTATCAACATAGCCTGGGCGTATGTCTGTAATATGAATGTCCAGATTTTCTTTCAACGCTTTTAATCTCAAGCCTTCCATATAATTTGACATGAAGGCCTTTGAAGCATTGTAAGCTGGTGCTCCGGCATTGCCTCGCAGGGTTAAAATTGAAGATATACCAACTAAATGCCCTTTTTTATTTTTCTTAAAATGATTATAAGCAGCACCGGCTATTGTTGTAAAACCACTAACATTTGTATTTATAGTTTCCAATTCGAGAGCAGGTTCAAGTTCTGGATTATGATGACCTGTACCTGCGGACACTATGACCAAGTCCACATTTCCTAATACTCCAATTAGCTCTTCAAACTGTTGTTTGGCTTTCAAAGGATCAGACACATCCATTTCTTTAGTGATTGCTTTATTCGGAAGGGTATTAGCAAGATCATCAAGCAAGTTTACTCTTCGTCCAGTTAAACCAAGAGTGTAATCTTCTTTGGATAAAATTTCGGCCAGAGCCTTTCCTATTCCAGAGCTTGCGCCAATGATGATTGCAGTTTTTTCCATTTGAACCTCAATAATGAGGCTCAGTATAATTTAAAACGGCATATTTACAAATGCTCATAAAACACTTCTTTGGGCGTTCGGAACTCAAGGCATTTACGCGGTGTATTATTCATCTGGTCTGCAATGGCAATCAAATTGTCATTACAGATTTTTTCTAAATCCGTATTCCGGTAGTGTCGCAAAGTTTAACCGAGATTGAAAAAGCCCACAACAGGCCAGTTTTTAGATAGTCGCCAGGCGATAAAATTGCTGCGCGGGCGTTAAGTCTTGATCTATGTGTTTGGTAAAGTTCAGCTGTTTCTTTTTTATCATATTCATAAGTTCTATTCCGGCGAGCGTTCGTGATGCGGTGTGCATTTTTCTAAACCCTCCCATAGGGCTGGTGATCCGTTTGATATGCCGATGGTCTTGTTCAACAATGTTGTTGAGATATTTAGACTGACTGATGATGAACTTCCTCTTCCCCGTTATGCGCCCAGGCTTATTGAAATGATCTAAAGCAGCTTTGTTAGAGCCGCTTTTATCGACATTAATGCGGTATGGTATCCGGTTGTGCTGGAAAGCTTTACGGAAGAAGGCTTTGGCCGCAGAACGGTCCCGTTTCCTTGAGACCATAAACTCAATAGTAGCGCCATATTTATCAACGGCGCGGTACAGATACCGCCACTTTCCTTTGATCTTGATATAGGTTTCATCCATTCGCCAGCTTCGATGAACGGGGCGTTTATGCTGTCTGAATTTCTGCTCCAAGAGTGGCGCATAATGCAGAACCCATCTATTCAATGTTGCATGGTCAATGTGTAAACCACGCTCTTGCATCATCTCTTCTATGTTACGATAGCTCAGAGCATACGAAACGTACCAGCGGACGCATTGCAAAATAATAACACTAGGATGATGGCGGCCTGAGAATGAAATCATGGAGTGATCCTGCTTTTGAAAAACAGAAAAAATAGACAGATAATTCTAACATTCGATTAATGTGTTAAACTTTGCGACACTACCCCCTAAGCAGGCATTTGTATAATATGATAAACACTTTGTTAGATTATTCTCTCAAGAGGCTCTAGCGCACTATGCAAACTCTGGGTTAGATGTTTTGGGTGGGCTTTAGTTAATGACACTGTATCACATTCTTGAAAATCACAGAATTGTGTAATGGCATCTACGAATGCAGTAATGATTAAATCTTCATCAAAATCATGTTGTTCAAAATGTAGTAATTTGATCTCTAAATGACGGGTTTTTCGATGAGCTTTACAATCCATACGTCCAATAAATTCACCCCGATAAAGTAACGGTAGGCTAAAATAACCATACTGGCGTTTAACTGCGGGTACATAACATTCTATTTGATAGTCGAATTGAAACAGTGCTTTGAGTCGTTCGCGTTGAATCACAGTGTTGTCGAATGGCGAAAGAATTGACATCCGGTTGCTCAACGGAGGAAGGGAGCGTTCTAGTTCGCCCGTTTTGATTATAAATAGTTCACCGCTGCTCACTTGTATTTGCTCTAAAGTACCCTGTGCCAACCTTTCGTTTACCAAGACCTTCACCGCTTTCCGTAGTTCAACATTTCGACGCTGATAGGTTAATCCTTTAAGTGATACAAGCCCATGGCAGCACAATTGTTGATCGACAATGTGTGTTGCAAACTCTTCCATGCTGGGAATCTGTGAATTAATATGAGATGGCAGTACCCGCTCGGTTAGATCATATGTTTTTTGAAAGCCTTCGCGATTACTCACCATTAACTCTCCTTCCATATACAGCTGTTCGAGTGCCTTTTTCGCTGGCTTCAAGTCCCACCATCCCGTACGTTTTGTGGTGTTAGCCTCTAGATCACGAGATCGTAACGGGCCATCTGAACGTATGCGCGTCAACAGTTCTCCCATGAGATTCTTATCAGGGGTTTTATACCAATGGGTTTGGCCGCTTTTAATAGCGTGTTTATAGGGTAAGGAAAAGCGAAAATCGGCGATGGGTAGAAAAGCGGCAGCGTGTGTCCAATATTCAAAAATGTCCCCATCAAGCAACATTTGATTTGTCATCGCTGGCTTGAATTTGGGTACCCTAGAGTGAAAAACATGATGGTGTGCCCGCTCCACCACCGATATGGTGTCGATCTGTACATATCCTATGTGGTTAATCGCTTTACGCGCTCCTGCCAAACCAGACCCATAGGGCTGTGCTTGAAGTAAACCTTGAGCTGCAAGGGCAAGTCGGCGTAAACGCGCCAGATCTTGCGGGCGTTTAATTTCAATTATAGCCATCTTTGTTTAACGTCCTTGTAATACATTCATTTTATTGAACAGCCATTTGTGAAAATTCATATTTATTTTTATAAACCAAGCTTATCAAAAAACGGCCAGAAGTGATCGTTAATACGGAGTGCCATCTTTATGTGTAAGTACCCATATATTGTTTGATGAGCATGAGGCTTTAATGTCATCATTGGGATATTCAACGTTATCATTGGGCGTTCTATCGCCAATTTCCAGATATACTACATTACCATCTGAATTATTTACCAATTGGTGAGCAAGCCCTGATCCAGCCGCAAAACCTATGCACTCTCCTGACTTCATTATATATTCTTCATCCCCGATTTTAACTGTGGGTGTTCCTTCCAAAATATAAATAAATTCATCTTGTTTCGAGTGAGAATGGAAAAGTGCAGACATTGCACCCGGCTCAAGTTTTGTATGATTCACACCAAAATTACCTAATCCAAAAACATCGCCAAGTTTGCGCTTAGTTCTTCCTGCTACAAATAAACTAAACGGTGGGGGATAGATGCTTTGCCCTTTTTTTGCAGGAACATCTTCACTATTAATTGGTTTCACACTCATATCCAAACTCCATTTTTACTATAATTTGTCGTTGACATTATTTGGTAGTGTCGCAAAGTCTAGCACATTAATCCAATCTTAGAATTATCTGTCTATTTTTTCTGTTTTTCAAAAGCAGGAACATTCCATGATTTCATTCTCAGGCCGCCATCATCGGTAGTGTCGCAAAGTTTAACACATTAATCCAATCTTAGAATTTCCCGTCTATTTTTTCTGTTTTTCAAAAGCAGGATCACTCCATGATATCATTCTCAGGCCGTCATCATCCCAGTGTTATTATTTTGCAATGCGTCCGCTGGTACGTTTCGTATGCTCTGAGCTATCGTAACATCGAAGAGATGATGCAAGAGCGTGGTTTACACATTGATCATGCTACATTGAACCGTTGGGTTCTTCACTTTTCGCCACTGTTGGAGCAAAAATCCAGACAGCATAAATGCCCCGTTCATCGAAGTTGGCGCATGGATGAGACCTATATCAAGATCAAAGGAAAGTGGCGCTACTTGTATCGCGCCGTTGATAAATATGGCGCCACTGTTGAATTTATGGTCTCAAGGAAACGTGACCGTGCTGCGGCCAAAGCCTTCTTCCGCAAGGCATTCCGGCACAACCGGATACCATACCGCATTAATGTCGATAAGAGCGGTTCCAATAAGGCCGCTTTAGATCACTTCAATAAGCCTGGCTTTATTACAGGGAAGAGAAAATTCACAATCAGTCAGTCTAAATATCTCAATAACATCGTTGAACAAGACCACAGGCATATTAAAAGGATCATTACGCCAATGGGAGGGTTTAGAAAAATGCACACCGCATCACGAACGCTCGCCGGAATAGAACTTATGAATATGATCAAAAAGAAACAACTGAACTTTACCAAACATACAGATCAAAATCTTACACCGGCGCAACAATTTTACCGCCTGGCGTCCGTCTAGGATTTGAGCTGTTGTGGGGATCTTTGACCTCGGTTAAAAAAGCCAGCAATTGCCCAGAATTTTTCTTGTGAGAGTGGGCTTAATTTTTGTGTGATAATGTATCTTACGGAAACTAAGGGCTTCATTTTCCAAATAATGCTCCAAACGGAACAGCTATCATATCATCACCAAACGATGCTATATGCTCACCAGAATAAAGAATAATACCTTTAAATGGTCGATCATGCACTAATGTTTCCTGAAACCATTTCATATGTCTAAAATCATTTGAGCCTATATTGGTACCGGCTTTGATTTCTATTCCAATCATAGCGCCGTCCTCACGCTCAACTAGAAAATCTATTTCCCGCTGCTGACGATCTCTATAGTGCCATAACTGATATAAGCCATCCGAAGTATCAATTTGCGAAACAAGTTCATTAAACGCAAACGTTTCAATTAGTTTTCCAGAACGATCGGTGTCTAATTTTACTTGATCCATGTTCCATCCCAATAATGAGGCCATAAGACCACTATCTGTCATAAATAATTTATCTTGTTTACCCACACGATCATAATCCGTATTCGTCCACGGTTTAACACGATCAATGAGGTAGAGTACTTCAAGTGCATTAATGTAAGCATTGAGGGCTTGGGACTTTAAGGATAACGTACTCCCAATTTGGGAGGTGTTCATAAATTTTGATGACCATGCAGCTAAGATTTTAATAAGCTTTTGCATCTGGTCTAAACGATGAATACGCGTAACATCTTTTAAATCCCGCTCTAAAATAGCGTCTATAAAATCTGTATGCCAACGCTTGCGCTGCCTTCCTTCCAATAATATAGCTTCTGGAAAGCCTCCAAAACTTGCCATATCAATAAGGGTATTCTTATCAAAATGAACTGCAGGTTTTTCAAGAGAATTTGAAAACACCTTATCTATGAATTGAGGAGATGCCCCATTTTGCTCTCCTAAAGTAAGCGGTCTCAGCCGAAGTTTTGTAATGCGTCCTGCAAGTGATTCTTGTACTCCTGGCAGCTCCTGAATATTCGCTGATCCAGTTAAAAGAAATTGGCCCGGACGCCTATCCTCATCAACAACTTTTTTAATGGCCGGAAGCAAGTCAGGCACACGCTGTACTTCATCAATAATCAAAGTGCGTTTATTGTGTTGAACAAAGCCATGTGGATCATTTTCCGCTGCTTTTTTAAGTGTAACATCATCAAGCGTTCGGTATTCAGTTCCTTCATCTATTAACTCTTTTGCAAGCGTTGTTTTTCCACACTGACGAATCCCTGAAAGCAAAAGAACACGACGCGTTTGCATCGCTTTTTGTATATTATCTTTTTGCCATCGTGTGTAATTATCAATCATTTGCTACTATCCTGCGTCTATCTTGAAATAGAATGTGCTATTATCACGATAATAGTCAAGCGTTTTATATGAAATTACACAAGCTATTTACCTGATAATATTACTTATGAAAACTAAACTAAAAACCCTGGAATAAGAAGTCCAAAGCTTCAGTAACAACCTGCCTATATTCATCCTCGATATTTGCAATCTTTTTACCTAAAGAAGATCTGGTTACAGTACCTATGTCAGTTGTCATTAAGATATAATTTTGACCATTAATGGCTATAGTAGGTTTTAATTTTTGTAACGCTTCCTGTTTAGCTTTTTTCTCAGATACCATAGGAATCACAGCACATGTACTGAGCTCAGAAAGTAAATTAGCCTGTACATCCAACACAAATGGAACAGAAGAGTTATCGTATTTATATACGTCAAAACGTGCCATTAATTGTTCGCCCAACTTGGTGTCAATAATGTGCCGTTCTCTTCTACACGCTTATTGTGAGCTGATAACGCATGCTTGTTATCCTCTAGCCACGCTTGTGCTCGTGCATCTTTAATGGCTTGAACTATTCCATGTTCTGCTGCTTTGGATGCGTTTAGATTAAGCTCTTTAGCGTCTTTGAGGATATCTTCTCTTATGGTCAAATTAATAGGCCGTCTTTTTGCAGCTTCATCGCCAGAATATATTTGCATAAAATTCTCCTTCACAGTCTGTAGTTAGTATATCAGTGTGATTTATGCGTGTCAAATATGCACATATAATATGTGCATGATAATATAGATTACGGAAATTAATGGGTCGTGGAACTGTAAAACAGTTTTAGGGATAAGGTAATAGTCTTGATTTAATCAATGATAATAAATTGGAACCAATTCCAAATGTCAAAGGAAGTAAACCTCGCTCTCGCACTTCATCCGTGAGGCCGTAGTCTGCTCTTTCATTTAGTTTATCTTTTTTGATTGTGTGGCTAGTAACAACACCTTGATATCGCCATATCTTGTCTTTAACAAACTTCACGTCATCATAAGTCACAGTAACATCACCATGATCATCAACTTCGCACGTAACTAAAATTCCAAATTTATTTTCCATACTTTGCTCTTATCACTCACCGTGCCCCGCAACTTCCATTTTATAGTATAACTTACATAAACCAATGGTTTTTAGGATGACTTTTTAAGATCACGATAAAAATTTTCATGAGTGCCTAAAGCAAGCAATGTTAGCGTAATTGTTTGGTCTTCATATTGATACGCTAGAAGCGTTAACTGCTTAACCATTTTAAATTTATAAACAGATACTCCTGACAAATCACCGACTTTTTCATCACCAATACTCGGGTTCTCAACAATTATTTTGATCGCTTCGTCCAAATCCTTTTTTTGATTTTGGTGAAGTTTTTTTACGGCTTTACTAAAAGTAGAAGTTTGAACTATTTTCATGAATATCAACCAAACTCATACGGCGTAACGTGCTTATCAGCCAGCTCAGCTTTAGCAAGTAGGATGTCTTTTATAAAATTATACGATAAATCAGGATTTTCTTCCGCAATTTTGCCGATATTCGACCAATACTCAATCTGTTTTGGGGTTGAACGACTATAGACTGCTCCATAACGCTTAGCCTCATTAACGATTTCATCCGAAAGTTTAATTGTTGTAGCCATAATTATTCTCCTTACATACTAATTATACAGCTAAAAACAAAAAAGACAACCTTTTGCGTAAAAAGTAGTAAAAAAGATATAATGTTACATCTGGTATAGTTATTTGTGGGATGGCAGAACTTCAGAGAGTGATACACTTGAGTTTGTGTAAGTAAGAAAGAATAGTGACATTATAAAGATAATGTAGAAGCTTCAGCGGCCTTACTATTCATTCTAACCTCCACTTCTTCTGTTTGTGTCGGAGCCGGAGCATCCAATTGAGGCAGATATAATGGAGATATCTCTTTTGAATAGTCCATCATTTGATCCATAAGACTACCTTCATTATAACCATAAACAGTAATGCTAACATTACTCAATTTTGTATCATGGCCATTGAGAACCTTGATCTCCCAAGTGTCATCATGCTTCACGGTCTCACCAAATTCTATTTCGGAACGTGACCAAGCCGTAAAATCAAGATTATTACTTGATGTTTGTAACTTACTATATCCGGTTTCTTGGCCTTCCTTTTGAATAGACACGTGGTGCGGTATTGTTCCATTAACAGAATAATCCAAATCAAGACGTGTGCGCTCAATAACTATATTTGAAGCTACAGATTCATCAAAGCTAACGATAACAGGAATATCACCTCTTTGTCCCGTAATCTCTGCGCTCATTACAGCAGTTATAGCATCTCTATCAATATCAGGGTTATTTTCAATTCTTTTATAGGACTCATCTAATAATTTTCTAAACATTTCGGGGTTGAAGACCCCATGCATCCCCGCACCAGTGAACTGAAAATTTGCCGCGTTATTAAATGTGTGTAACCGCTCATTTTGCCCTTCACGTGCGGACACATCCAATGTTGCCATTTTTATGAGCGTCGATATCTCTTCTTTCATCAAAATAGGAAGGTTTTTCTCTTCTCTTTGTTCTTGCTCGTACATTGCGCCAGATATATAGCCAGCCTGCTCAGGCGCGGAGAACGATGTACCGTCAATGTCAGAGGCATAACCATTTTCATCAACATCTTTATTCTCCCTAATTTCCGCCATTACCAAGCTATGGAGTTGCTGCGGATTGGCCATGAAAGTTTTAATTTTATCTTGGACTTCTTGCGACTCACCGTATCCATCATCAGCCATTTGGCTTCTTATTTCCCAATACTTATCAGCCAGAGCATTCTCATCCGCATTTTTACCCTCTCCGGATTTAAACGTATCAAAGCGCATTGAAAATTCTTTATCAACCAACCAGCTCTGAATTAAGTTTTCATGTCCTGTCAAAGATGGGGTTGTATCATAATACTGGTATTTTTCTCCGCGATTGAACGGATTATCAGTAACGAGAGTGGGGTTATTTACGCTACTATGTTCCTCAATATATGGTGCACCATCTTTCACGTTGGCCTCACCAACCACCATACTTGTACGAGAAAAATCAGCAACCCTTGGTGTTGCCCTCCTACTTTCCCCTTCATTTCCAGCCGCAACCACATAAATAGGCATATCCTCCTGTTCAAAGTGCTGCCTGTATAAATCAACATTATTTTTATCAGATAGACCCGTGCCGTGTAGAAGAGCACCCATGCCGATACCAGTACTAACTGACATAACATCATACTTAGACATTTCATCTAACATTGCTTTATCAGCACTCAAAGGATTTTCTTGGACGAGCTCAACAACTAAGCTTTCATTACCAGTGAATTTCCTTAATGTATCCTGATGTATATCGCGCGCAACTTCTGCATGCCTGCCATATAGTTGCAGCAAGTTAGTGTCCTCAACGCTTTCAAAATGTGCGTATTTACCCAAAATATACCCAAAATATTATTATTTTTATCATATTAACTGAAATCATAGCTATAATACAATAAATTAAGGAAAGTAGAACTTTATTTTAGATTCCACCCATGCAATTTGATAATATAACTTATGGGAAATAATAGCTAATTCCTTGCAATAAAAATAAATAATAGTATAAATTACACGAAAGAAATACACATAAAAGGTAAAATACGATGATTAAAAGTTCAAGTTTAGCAATTGTTATTGCTTTATTCGCAATGCCAATTAGTTATTCACAAGCAAATGACTCAAAACCTAATATATCCTATTCTGCAAAAAAAGCTGGAAAAGTAGCCTTTTCAGAAAATGTTGATGATCAACGGAATTCTGAAAAAGCAGATGAAGAGAATATAAATCCAGAAAATATAGAACCATCTGCGGGTGCGAATGATCAAGATGCACCACAAGAAAAAGATGATCTAGCAAAGAGCATGAAGCTTCCTCGAAAGTAAATAGTATAGACTTTTGTGTAAATATATATTATTGGTCTTCTAATACTTCTTATAGAATATAATTAGGATACAATTAATGAACAAATATTTCACTTCACTAACAATCGCTATTGCTTCTGTTTCATTATCATCTCATGCTATTTATGCGCAGGCAAATGTACCTGATTTTATACTTTCATCTAATGTTGGCTTCGTGTCACAATACTCCTTCAGAGGTATTGCACAATCCAATGAAAATATAGCCGTTCAAGGTGGCTTTGACGTTGCACATAGATCAGGGTTTTATGCTGGTTTGTGGGGGTCAAACGTCAACTTTAATGATAGTAATGAAGCAAATATTGAAGTTGACGTCTTTGCAGGATTTAGCAGTAAATTCAAAGGCCTTAACTATGACTTAGGCGTCATTTACTACGCCTATCCTGGAGCAGATAGCTCTCTTGATTATGATTTTGTAGAAGGAGCTATTTCTGTTGGATATGATTTTGACACCTTTTCTACATCAGCCTCTATAAACTATTCACCGGAATATTTTGGCGAAAGTGGTGATGCCTTTTATTATGCTGGTGCAATTGATGTACCTTTACCGAAAGAGTTTTCGCTATCAGCACATGTTGGCTACCAACAAATTGATGATAATACAGCCTTTGGTGTTCCTGATTACTTAGACTGGTCGGTAGGGCTTGGATATACATTATCTGGCTTTGACCTATCCTTGGCTTATGTAGACACAGACCTCAAAGAACCGTCTGAATGTTCTGACGGATGTGACGCACGTGTGATTTTTGGTGTGTCCAGAAGCTTTTAAAAAAAACAATTATATCTCTATGTTTTAAAAATAAATTTGTCTCAATTTCAAACGATCTTCACTAGTGTCTCAAAATAGAACGTTCATTTTATAGATTAAATCATAACCTTTATGTACAAGAGATTGTAAAAAAACATTAATTATTTGGCATGATTATTGCTATACTTAAAATGTAAAGATACAAGGGATGTCTGGAAATGTTACAATTAAACTTAACAAAAAAAATACCTTTAACGATAACAAGTTTAACACTCATTGCCGTAATTTTTTCAAGTGCATTTATATTAAAAGACACCTATCAGTCCTTGATAAATGAAAACGGTAATAAGCTCATTGCATTACAAGCCTCAAGAGCATCTGCACTTGATAATTACTTATCCTCAATACAACAAGACTTAAGTTCCCTAGCTTATAATGAATATGTACTCATGGCTTTAAACGATTTCAATATGGGCTGGAATGATATAAAAAATACAGGATCTCCTACTAAAATTCTTCAAGATCTTTATATTAATAATAACCCAAATGCGCTTGGAGAAAAGCATAATCTGGATTACGCAAAAGACGGATCTTCTTATAGCGCGTCACACAAACGTTATCACCCCTGGTTTCGCCATTTTTTGATACAAAGAGATTATTATGATATATTCCTATTCAATAAAAATGGAGATCTGGTTTATACCGTATTTAAAGAATTAGATTACGCAACAAACTTAAATAATGGTGAATGGAAGAATACTGATTTAGGTAATACATTTCGTGCCGCGCGCGATAATCCAAAAAAAGATTATCAAACTTTCTTGGACTTTAAACCATATGCACCAAGTCATGGCGCCGCTGCAAGCTTTATTTCTCAACCGAT
Organism: uncultured Alphaproteobacteria bacterium; assembly: GCA_963974945.1. Lineage (GTDB taxonomy): Bacteria > Pseudomonadota > Alphaproteobacteria > Micavibrionales > Micavibrionaceae > UBA1672. The sequence continues at coordinate 2,515 of CAXBFT010000005.1, read as the reverse complement.
TTTAGATGAAAATGGAGGATTTCAAGGCGTTATAGCTTTTCAAATGCCCATTGCCAGAATTAATAATGTGATGCAGGTTTCTTCTGGTTTGGGTGAATCTGGAGAGACATATATTGTCGGGCAAGATAACTTAATGCGCAGCGATTCACGTTTTTCTGAGGAATCAACTATTCTTAAAACCAAAGTAACCGGAGAAACCGTTGATCTTGGTCTAAAGGACGAAACAGGCGTAAAAACAGTCCTTGATTATCGTGGAATATCCGTTTTATCTGCATATGGTCCTATAGATTTTTTGGGCACAAAATGGGTAATATTGGCTGAAATTGATGAATCTGAAGTTCTCGCACCAATCTACAAACTATTAACAAAAATTATAATAAAGGTTATGGTTATTATATTAGTAATCACAGCTATCGGATTTTGGTTTTCTAAAAAAATTACAACCCCAATCACTGGCATGGCCAATTCTATGAAAGAGATAGCAGCCGGTGATTTTAACACAGAGATTCCAGGGATTGATCGTACGGATGAAATAGGAAGTATGGCAGAAGCCGTAAAAATATTCAAAGAAAACGGGCTTGAAAACCTAAAAATGCGTGAAGAGCAGAAACAAGCAGAATTAAAGGCTGTCGAAGATAAAAAGAACTTAATGCATCAACTGGCATCAAGTTTTGAAGAACAAATAGGAAAAACAATTTCTAATCTTTCCGAATCATCAAAAATACTTCAAAATTCTGCTATAAATATGCAATCTTCATCAGAGCGAACACAGTCTTCTAGCACATCTGTAGCGGCTGCGGCCGAAGAAACCAGTGTTAATGTCTCTACCGTTGCGTCCGCTACAGAAGAAATGACAGCAAGTGCACAAGAGATTTCTCTACAAGTTACGGATGTTTCATTCAAAGCAAATATGGCAACACAAAGCGCAACAGAAACAAGCAAAAAAGTAAATGACCTCAATCAGCTCGTTGAGAATATTGGAGAGGTTGTAAATGCTATACGCGATATTGCAGAACAAACAAATCTACTTGCCTTAAATGCCACAATTGAGGCAGCGCGCGCAGGAGAAGCAGGAAAAGGATTTGCGGTTGTAGCAGAAGAAGTCAAAAAACTTGCTACTGAAACAGGTCAAAAAACTGATGAAATAGAAAAAAGAATTGCAGAAATTCAATCTGCTACGAACGAATCCGTATTAGCAATGAATGATATTATAAAAAATATATCAGATATTGATCATGCATCCAACGGATCAGCTGCAGCAGTTGAAGAGCAAAACTCTGTAATTCAAGAAATTACACGTAATATTGCAGAAGTTGCAGAAGCTGCACAGCAGGTAGCAAGCGTGATAGGAAGTGTTCAATTAGCTGCTGAAGAAGCTGGAGAATCCTCAAATACACTCAAATCATCAGCTGATGATATATCAAATCTTTCAAATGAGCTTCAAAGTTCTGTAAAAGAATTCTTAGATAATATTAGAAATAGCTAAGTTAAAATCACTCCCTACCCCGATCTTTTCCATCATCAGGGCTTTGCTCGCGTTCTTGCTGTGCGCGTTCAATATAGGCCTCTTTTCTCTCTTCTTTAGACAATGACGAATCATTCTCCGGCAGGCTTTCATAAGAAGGTTTTTCGGCTTCCTGCTCTTGAGCCTTTTGAGCAGCCTCGCTCTCACGCTGTTCCTGCATCCGATCAAGATACGCCTGTTTGCGTTCTTGCACCGACAGTGATTTATCGTTTTCAGGCAAGTTTTGGGCAGGCGCTTCTTCCCTATCCTGCTTCTGGCTTTGAGCTTTAAATTTCTCTTCGCGCTCTTTGGCCGCGTCTTTTAGATATTGCTGCTTACGCGCCTCAATATCTGACTTGTTATCATTCGAACGGGTCTGTTCCCGTTGTTTTTCTTCTTCAGCCTGACGCGCCCGGTCTTGTCTGCGCTGCTTGATTTCTTCCAATCGCTTATCAGCTTCATAGGTTTTGATTGAGGCCTGAAGCTCTTCAAGCCGCGTATTCTGCTCTCTGGTTTTACCCGTAATTGCACCAATGATTTTTTCGATGTTGGTACGGTTTTCTAATCTTTCTTGAAGTGCCACCGCTTCGCCCTGCTCCTGTTTGTATTGGGCAGTGCGAACCGCCGTCACCGCGCGCGCGTTCTCAATCTCTTCGAGTTGATCTGCCAGTTCTGTTTTATCCGTTTGTGTCTGTTTTATCTCCTCAAGTGATTTCTGGGCTTCCTTGAGGTTTGTTTCCTTGGCCTGTATCTCAGCTTCAAAGGCTGCTTTCTTCCCAACCATCCGATCAATCACGCTCATGGATGCCAGTTGCTCTTTGGCTTTCGCAAGATCATCTTGCGCCTGCTCTACCTTCTTTTGATGAAATGGAAAACTCTTCTTCTCGCCAAAGCTTGCAAGTGTTGCCTGCCATGTGCCACTGCCCTTCCCGTCCTCATCCTCCCGCTCAATTTCTAAGGCGAGCAATGCCCGTTTTTGCTCAAGCAAAAGCTGCTGCTTTTGATCTTTGA